>CAZTNL010000001.1:0-4290 GCA_964614885.1 uncultured Calditrichaceae bacterium
GATGACATTGTAACCGGTATCGTTTTGGTGCTCGGAATCGTCGGCATTGTAATAGTCGGTCGCCCAGTTGGGATCCTGCTTAAAAAGTTCATTCATACCTGCGTAGTAGACATTAAACCCGGCGTCACGCTTGGTGTAGTACAAATCTTCAATCAGCGCATTCAGAGCGGACGTGTCCAGGTCCTTGGCGTCGGTACGGGGAATCAGGCTAGCCAGGACAATCTTGATGTTCGGATTGAACGTGTCGATAGCATCGATGATATCCTGGATTTCGTTGCGCGTGCTGGCGTTGGTTTGACTGCTGGAAATGTCGTTCGTACCGATATGCAGCAAAATAACATCGGGGTTTGCCCCGAGGTAGGTATTGATGTTGGCGAAGATTTCGTCAGCGTGAAAACCGGGATGTCCCTCGTGATTTGGGTCAAACCCGGTGCCAGTGGACTGGGAACCGACAAAATCAAACGAGACGCCTTCGCTGCTAAGCAATGCATCCAGATCGTCGCGGTAGCCGGTGTCGGTTGGCAGGTTCTGGCCGTTCTGAGTGCCCCAGGTAATCGAGTTGCCCAGCGGCATAATCTTTACCGGTTGGGCAAGCGCAGGCACTGCAAAGCTCACGACAATAATAGCACTTAACAGTAGCCGGGCGGGTTTCGCCTTGGTAAAGCAGCGGTACATATCGCCATTTCTCCTGTTTCTCAAAGTCTCAGCAATTCCTTTTACTGCTACTCCAAAGATGTCCGCTAACACATCCATGATCCATTTCCCATAAGTTTATGATCCAGTACCCCTGATTAAAAAAGGCTGTTCTCAACTGAGCACAAGACAGCCGGCTTCGCCAAAAATCTGTTTCAATCTGAGCATTTTGTGCAATCGTAAGCCAAAATCGTAACGCTCGCCCGTTTCACTCAGCCGGGAGAGCACACCCGGTTGCCCCCCTGCGACCTCAGACACCGAACACCCCGCAAAACGCGATAGGAAATACTCCATAACTTCTCTTTTTCCTATAAGTTGAGAGCCATCACTCCTCATTGTCTCGTCCGGCGCATTTGCAGAAAAGCACGCATTCGCCATGGTCTCCACGGCACCATGACTGACGGTTTCAGCCGTCTATATGCCTTCGGATTGGCAGGATTTGCGCAAATATTATACCACCCTCAGCCAGTTTCACGGAGCGCTCACTTTCAGCACAACGAGGCTTGAATCGCCGCTGACATAAACCGGGCGCAGCCAATCCGGCAGCAGGCCAGGCGCCAACGCACGGCTCAAGCGCGGTCGCCGGCGTCTTTCTATCGGGCTCACCAGCACGTAGCTTGCGTTGCTCTCCCTGGCGAATGTGCGCAGCGCCGGCAGCGAGTCAACCTGCGGAAAATAGACCGTCTTCAGATGGCTCAGATAGCCCACATGTGGTTTCCGGGCTATTATAATATCGTCAGGACTTGCTACCTGCGTTAGCCGTTCAGCGGCGGCGCGGAGTGCCAGTGGCTCGCTCGTAAGATTCGTCCGTATCTCCTGCGAAGATTGATACAGCAGAGCAAGCAGCGCAAAGCCGTACACGATGCGGACCAGGTAATAGAACACATCCCGCCTTCGCTCGCCGTCCCACTTCCCGAAAAAGAAGAACGCCGCCGCAAAGGTGAAGAAACTGATGATGTAGAGATAATAGCGCGGCTCGTAATGAACCAGACACAGCACCAGAAAGCCAAAAACGGGAAAGGTAACGAAACTCATCTGCCAACGGTCGATTTTCCGAATGGCAAGTAGCAGCCCGGGCACCACGAACAGGCCCAAAGGCAGCTTGATGGAGTGCAGAAGCACGTCGCGAAAATGCCGGTAGAGATTCGCAATGTAATGAAAAACAAAATGCCGGAAGTCATAGAAGATCACATCGCTGAGCGAATGAAATTTGGCCGCAGAAAGCTTCATATCCTCTGCGACCACGACACCCGGACGGCCATAGAAATGGCTGGCGATAATCAGGTAGCTGTCGCTCCGCAGCGCGTCGTGGTTCACAAGTTGGTTGGTGACGAGCCAGGGAACGATGATCAGCATAGCCCAGCCGAGAAAGACAGCAAGATCGAACAGGCGACCTCTTAACTCCTTACCGGCCGGATTGATGAAAAGCAGCAGGAATCCCACAGATGCGAACACAGCGATCCCGTTGTTCCTCGTAATATAAATGAAGCCCGCCAGCAGACCGCTCCACAGCAGATGGCTGCGATCGATGCGTTTGTCCTTTATCAACAGATAGAGACACGCCATAAACAGAAAAGCAAAGAACACATCCGTGCTGGCGACCAGGGCCCATGGCAAGAAGACCAGCGTTGTCGGCAGCAGGGCAAAAAATGCCAGTTCGCTGTCGTAGAGCCGCGCCACCAGCTTAAAAACAATGACACCGAGGCAAAACAACGATAGAATCGATATCAGCTTTCCGGCAGCGAAAAAATCGAAGAAGAGCGGATAAAATGCGATCAGGGCAAGCTCGTAGCCGGGCCCGTATCCGGGATCGAGGTCGACTTTTCCGTGCAGCAGCGCTTCTGCGCCCGGTGCAAAGGCGCCATAGAAATCGGTTTCGACGCCGTAGCCGCCGATTTCGTGATATGTGGACAACCCCAGCAAAGTGATGAGTGTAGCGAGCGCGAAGCCGTAGGCCAGCGCCGTATACCTATCTTCCGTCCATCTGTCTATGAGTGATTGAAGCGGTCGCATCTAAACGGGACTGTGTGCGGGCAGAGATTCTGGTGCTTTTTTCGAGGACAGGAATTCCTGAATGGTTCCGAAGCGAAATGCCTGCAGCAGCTTCCTCAGTTTCGCCTCCGTTCCGGCGAGATTGCCATACTTGATGAAGCGTTCCTTCATACTCAACTGCAGCCGCGGCTGCCCAACGTCGATCTCCCAGGGGTGCAGATAGAGCACGGCCGGCTGCTGATCGTGCGTGTTGATTCTTCGCACGCACCATTTCACGAAGCTCAGTGGAAACGCGCGCAGAAAGAATCCCCCGCAAAACGGGATTCGCTTGTGAAACAACTCGACCACCGACGGCGGTACTTCCTGAATTGCAGACAGGCCGGGCGAGACGATTTGGTGCGCGAAACGCGGCGCCTCGTTGCTGCCGTAGAGGTAGGTTGCGAACGGGTACAGACTGGCGTCATACTCGATTCCGAACTCGCGAAAACAATCCCATGCCCAGGGGGTTTTTTCATTGATGGACCAGGACGGCGCCCGATAGCCGCGCACCTTCTCCCCGGTCACATCCTCGAGCACGGCCACGGACTTCTTCAAGTCCAGGCGGAATTCGTTTTCTGTTTGCCGGTAAACCAGTTGGTGGCCGAAACCGTGCGATGCGATTTCGTGCCCCCCCTGCCTGATCTCGCGAACGAGTCCGGGAAACTCCTCGGCCACTTTGCCCAAAACGAAGAAAGTGGCGCGATTGCGGGTCTCGTCGAGTGCTTGCAACAACCTTTGGGTTGGCTCGACGACGCGGCGTTCGTAGCCTTCCCAGGCGTCGGAATCAACGCCTTCAAGATTGGAATGAAACCAATCTTCGATGTCGAATGTCATCATGTTTTTCATCGAGTTTCCGGCAGTCATTCTGGCTGCTCCCCGACGGCAGGTCCTTTTTGCATCTCCTCCAGGCGGGCGCGAAGCAAAGCGAGTTCCTGCGCAAGCACCTTGTTCTGTTCGCTGAGCTTTGAAATCACGACGCTAAAATGGAGAGAAAGCAGAAACCCGCAAAAAATGATGACGATAATCAGAACGCTCGGCGCGTATTCCACGCCCAGTAGTTCGGCGAATTTCTCGAGCAGATCTCGCCAGAAAGAAAAGACGATCAAAACCAGCGAGGAAGCAAACCAGAGCAAGGAGTAGCGCTCCATGAGCTTGCGCTTGCGGATCAATTGAAAGACGGAAAAAACGATGATCAAACTGCCTATGACCGCAAAAATCTGGATTCTGAAATTCATGAGATCGTTCCGTTCATATTTTCATTCTTTCTGGAAACGTTCACCAGCAGAGCCAACGAAACTTTGATCATGTAATAGACGGCGCCCAGGGCATTTATAGAAGAAACTCCAAACTGCCGGGGCCGCATTTCGACCGCAACCTCTTTCATGCGAAACTTGTGCATTGCCAGCACCGCAACCGCTTCGACTTCCGGGTAATCGTTGGGATAGTTGAACGCAAGAAAGCGAATGGCTTTGGCGTTGTATGCCCTGAAGCCGGAGGTGTTGTCGGTGAAGCGTTTGTGCGCGATGCGCGAATTAATGAAAGAAAAGATGAACATGCCCATCCGCC
>CAZTNL010000001.1:4390-23216 GCA_964614885.1 uncultured Calditrichaceae bacterium
CGTTTGTGCGCGATGCGCGAATTAATGAAAGAAAAGATGAACATGCCCATCCGCCGGAAGAAGGGTGTTTTATAGTCGTTTTGGCTCAGATAGCGCGAACCGATAACGACGTCGTTTTTCTCACCAACTAGGGCCGTGAGCAGTTTCGGAATCTCCTGCGGCAGGTGCTGGCCGTCACCGTCGACCTGAATGGCGATGTCGTAGGCGTGGTTCCGGGCATACTTGAATCCTGTTTGCATGGCGCCGCCGATACCGACATTAAAGGGCATCGTAATCACCGGCACATCGCTCTGCCGCGCGATCGTTCCGGTGTCATCGTGCGAGCCATCGTCGACCACGACAATGTCGAAGCCGCTGTCAAAATCCCGTATCTCAGAGACCAGACCGGCGATATTTTTTCCTTCATTGAAGGCAGGGATGATGATGAGTTTGGAGAGGTCGTCGTACACGCTTCGGGCCTTCCGCTAAAGTTCCGGCAGGTAGCGCACTACCCGCGGTCCGATAAAATTTGCCACGGCAAGAGGCAGCCGTTTCCAGAGATTAATGATCGCATCGTACTTGTTTTCGTTGGCGTCTGCAACCGGGACCTGGCGCGCCTTATTCAAGTAATATTCATAGTAGAGCTGCACCGGTTCGGCGCCCCACTGAGTCTTGAAGTTGAAGGTGCCGGTGCCATCTGTCGAACGGCCGAAATCAAACATCTTAAATCCCTCGGCGCACGCTTTTTCGATTGCAGTCCAGTAGAGCAAATTGTTCACATAGACCCGGTTGTACTCGGTCAGGGAAGAAACCCAGGGTTCCGACATCGTATCGCCGAAGGCAAAAAGAAACATTCCGGCGACCACGCGATTCTCTTTCTTCAAAACCAGCAGATTCGCATGGTCAGGAAACGCCTTCAGCACATTCCGGAAAAACCCGATCGGGTAGACAGGGGTGCCAAGACGCCGTAGATTTTTCGTCCAGACATCATAGAATTCCGACAAATAGCGGGGATCGCAATCGATAGTCAGTCCCGACTTTCGCGCTTTGCGCACTTTACCGCGATTTCTGGAGCTGAGTCCGTTCCAGATGGCGTCGCTTCCGCTCTCGAGATTGAGCATGGGCGTCACAAAATTCTCTCTGCAGGCCAGCGTGTCTCCGTTGACTCGCACCCGGTGTCGCAACTGGCGCAGCTCAAGATACTCGACGCGTTCGCTGCTGGCCAGAGCCACCGCTCGTGCCAGCAGTTTCCTTTCCGCCGCCTCGCTGCGCGCGCAAATACCGCAAAAATTGGAAAAGGGATTGGAAATCAGATATTTCTTGCCGAAAATATCCCGCATGAGAAAGGTGGGCAGGACGCCGGCGAGGGCGCCGCTCTCATCTACTGCGGCAAACCAGCGCGGTTGAAATCCGAAGGTCTCTTGCAGGACCTCTTTCCAGCCGGATAATTGGTACATGTTCCCGTCCGGCTGGGCGGTTACAAAATCATCCCACGCGCTTTCCAGTTGCGGGCTATACTCGACAATCCGGCACGCCTCGTCCTGAAGCACGTCCGGTCTATCGATGGTTATGGACATAACTTTCGTACAACTCCTGAAAATTATCGACCTGGGAGCGCAGAGAGTACTCGCGCTCTACGCGCGCACGACCTGCCCTGCCAAACTGTGACCGCAACTCAGGATCTTTGAGCAAGGCCGTTATCTTTTCGTGCAAAGCGGCGGGACGTCGCGGTTCCACAAGATAGCCGGTAACACCGTCGTCCACCAGTTCGACGGTACCGTCGACGGCGGTCGCTACGACCGGCAGCCCCGTGGCCATGGCTTCGAGCACAACATTCGGCAGGCCTTCGTAGAGCGAAGGCAGCACGAAGAGATCGAACGTACGAAGCAACTCTGCCACATCGCTGCGAAAACCCAGGAAAACAAAATGTTCGCGTATCCCAGCCTGTTCTGCGCTGCGTTCGAGATCGTTCCGTAGCTCGCCGTCGCCGACAAGCACAAACTTCACGTCGTCCACCTGCGGAATGATCGTGCGGGCGGCCTCGATAAGATAGCGGTGTCCCTTCTGAGAGTGCAGCCGCGCTACAACCCCGGCCACCAGCGTCTCCGGCGAAATGCCGAGTTCCCTGCGCAACTCCGGGTTGTTGCCATCCCGGAACCTTTCCAGATTCACACCATACGGAATGACCGTCACCTTCTCCTCAGGAACGCCGCGCTTCTCGACAAGCCACTTGCCGGTCGCCCTGGAAACCGAAATCACCTTACTCGCGAAACGAATGGCAAAACGGTAGGCCCACAGCCGATGCCAGACAAGCCACTCGGGCGCGGAAATCGTCTCCCATGAAAACACCGCTTTGTTTGGGCTGACGGCGCTGGCCAGGGACCCGATGACGTCGGCGTAAAACAGTGTGGTCATGACCACGTCGATCTTCTCTTTCCGGATGAGAGACGACACATCCCAGATTAGCTTCGGATCCATGCGGCTCCGCCGCTCGAAGCTGACGAACGCAATCCCCAGCTCGTCGAAACGGCTCCTGATACGATCGCCCATTCCCAGGCTGCAAACCGTGGTTTCAAAGCGGTCGCGGTCCATGTGGTCGATCAACTCGAGCAGCTTGGTCTCGGCCCCTCCCCAGTTCATGCCCTCGACGAGCTGCAGCACTCTGATCTTGTTGGTAGCACTCATGGACCCCTAAGCCACCTCGGTCGATTCGAGAGAAGCTGCGGCCGTATCAACCCCGTTCTGCGGCAGATATCCCAGTTCCTCCAACCGCTCCAGAATGACCTCCAGGCTCTCGTTGACATCCTGGTCAAGGGTATTCACCACAATCTCGGCGTGCTCAGGCTCTTCGTACGGATCCGAGATGCCGGTAAAACCCTGGATCTCACCTGAGATCGCCTTCTTGTACAGCCCTTTTACATCGCGACGAATGCACTCTTCAAGCGGGCATTTCACGAAAACTTCGACAAAATCGCCGATCATTTCGCGCACCTCACCCCGGACATCCCTGTAAGGCGAGATCGCGGCGGATATCGCGAAGGTGCCGTTTCGTGATAGCAGATGGCACACGAAGCCGATCCGCTTGATGTTCGTATCCCGGTCCTCCTTGCTGAAGCCAAGGCCTTTGCTCAGATTGGTGCGCACGACATCACCGTCAAGTATCTCGACGTTGCGCCCGCGCTTCTTAACTTCCTTTGCCAAAAGAACCGCCAGTGTCGACTTGCCTGAGGACGGCAAGCCAGTAAACCAAATGGTGCATGCCTTGTTGTTTGTCATCGATTCCATTCTCCCACGATGCTGTTTCAGATTATCCGTTCTATTTCAAAAGCCTATTCATTTGGACGCACTCGCGTTCTGGTAGCTCCGCATGAGAATCTCCGCCACTTCCGGCCGGGTAAATTCCTCCGGCGGCATCTGCCCGTTGGCTAACATCTCCCGGACCTTGGTGCCGCTCAGAAAAACCCGGTGCTCCGGACCTGCCGATGGGCTGGTCTTGTCCGTGGCCATTTGCTTGGAGAGTTTGCAGTAGAAGCTATGCTCGAATTTCATCGGCGTGATGCCGAGTTCCTCGGGACTGAACTGCTCGAAGATCTCCTGCGCATCATAGGTGCCGTAGTAAGAACCGACACCTGCATGATCCCGGCCGATGATGAGGTGGCTGCAGCCGTAGTTCTTACGCACCATAGCATGAAAAACAGCCTCGCGCGGACCGGCGTAGCGCATGGCCGCCGGGAACACGCTGAGCAGCACCCGTTTGGGATTGTAGTATTTTTCCATCATAAGCTTGTAGCATTCCATCCGCACTTCAGAGGGGATATCGTCCGACTTGGTCTCGCCAACCAGAGGGTGGATCAGCAGGCCATCGACACTTTCCAGCGCGACTTTCGTCAGATACTCGTGAGCACGGTGAATGGGGTTGCGCGTCTGAAACGCGACAACCGTCTTCCAGCCGCGTTCCATAAATTTTTTCCGGGTGGCGGCAGGAGCGTGCCTGAAGTCCGGAAAAGGTCGGTTCGGCGGGAGATCTATCACCCGTATGGCTCCGCCGAGTAGTAGGTCGCCCTGCGCATAGACACGGGCCACTCCCGGGTGCGCTTCCTCCGTCGTCCTGTAGACCTGCCGGGCTTCGCGCTGCTTATCGTAAGTATACTTTTCTTCTATGGTCATGAGAGCCAGTGGGCAGCCGTCCCCGGCGGTCAGGACAACTTCCTGGCCAACCTCAATCGTTTCAGCGAGCTCCGATGAAACCGGCAGCGTGATCGGGATCGACCACACGAGACCGTTCGCCAGCCGGATATTATCGAGCACACTCTCATAGTCCGCCTGCTTCATGAAGCCGGTCAGCGGGCTGGCCGCTCCGACAGCGATGAGTTCGAGGTCTGAAACCGACGTGGGGCTCAGTTCGATGGAGGTCAGAGATTTAGACTTTTCCAGTGCGGCCGTTCGTTCCTCGCCGCTGAGTATGCGATTGATGAGTGTTCCGCCATGCGGTGCTATGAGTTCCATGAATTCCTTTCTTACGTTTCTCTTAAAGTGCCGTTTCGTTCTCAGGAAGCCGTTACTGCGGCCTTGTCTTCCTGGGTACTGGCAACTCCATTATCTTTCGTGTCGGTGTTTGCCTGACCATTGACGGGTGCGACCTTGCGGGCGCGGGCCACCAGATGCAAACCCGAACAGTACCACATCGCTGGCAAAACGCGCTTCATCAGCCCGAGAATGACCTGCCCGGCCTTGTTCAGCTCCCAGATTTCGCCATTGCGCTTCCGCAGGAAAAACCAGTCGGCCCACAAGCCTATATGCCGATTCTTAACGTGGTCCTCATAGTCATCGAAATCGGTATCGATGATTTCAAAACCTGCCTTCTCGAGGTAACCCCTTAGTTCCCTTTTTGTGAAACGATATTCCCAGAAATAGGTGGGCTCGCCTTTCAGGCGTCGTTTCAAAAAGTAGAGGCTGCGAACGGGATGCGACAGGAAGCGCCGCAGAGGGGTGAGAAGCGGGGTGGTCACGAAAGCGAGACCGCCCGGTTTCAGGATGCGGAATGCTTCCTCCAGTGCTTTCTCCGGCCCGTGTTCAAAGTGCTCGATCACCCCCAGCGAAATGTAGGCGTCAAACTCATTCTCGGGATATTTCAGGTCGGTGATGTCGCCGAGTTCAACAGCAACGTCAGGCTTAAAGCCCCTGGCCTTTTCCACAATATTGGTGTCGTATTCGATGCCAACGATGGAGTGCCCGCGTTCCTGGAACCACTCACACCAAGCACCGACGCCGCAGCCGCCTTCGAGAATCCTGGCCTTTTTTCCTGCCAGGTATTTGTCGAAGATACGGACGAGGGTTCTGTCTTTAAAACTCTCCAGCTCGCCCTCGAGGCTTCTCTCACTCCACTGGTCGACGTCGTGTTCGTCGCCGGTCTTAAAAGATAGTAGTCGGTAACTCATCGGTCTCCTGTTCTGGTTTCGCGCGGTTATTCTGGCCGGACGTCTCTATACCTCGACGCCAAGAAAGCCCTTGCAGCCAAAGGCGGCAATGAGGCTGAAGACGAAAAACGCCACCAGCCAGTGCATGTGAAAGCCGAAGGCGTTGAATTCCCGCTTTGGGTAGGTGATTGAAATCAAAGATGCGAAAGAAGCTCCCGACAGGCTTGACTCGGCTGGATTCATGATCGTGACGCCGAGATCCTTGCCGGCAATGGCTGCAGAAAGTGGCACCAACGAATCCTCAACCACCAGCCGCTTGCTCACTTCGGCCCCATCCAGCTGAAAGCCAAGCACGAATTCGCCCGGCTGCTCGGCAACGATTCGCCAGCTGACCTCGTGCTCGCGCTCGACCCGGACCGGTGGCATGTCCAGCCGGATGCCCTGCGGCAACTTCAGCTTGACATCGGTGAGGCTCGCCGTTTCCTCCACGCGCAGCGATATGATGGCTGCCTCCCCGGTCTTCAGCGGCCGGTACTCGTAGCGAATGCCGAGCTGAATAAGAACGAGCCCAATAGGCACGATGAGAAACAGCATGGGCCGCAGCGACTTTTTCATGTACAGCAGGTTGCTCGCCAGAATATTGCTGATGGTGTTGAACATCAGGCTGATATCGTCCTTGTAGAGACGAATCGCAAGAAAATGTCCCTTCACCAGGTTTTTGGCTCGCTTAATTCCTTTCTGATCCGAGGTCGCCTTGAAAACAAACAGCATGATAATACCGGTCGCAAATGAGATGACCAGCATTCCCCAAACCGGATCGAGGTTCCGAAACGGCAAAAGCAGTAAATTGAACAGCCAGGTAAGAGCGGAATTGATAAAGTCCATGTGTCTTGAATTCCTCAAATAAAGTGGAACCGGCCCTTACGACAGGTAGCCAAGTCCCTGTAGACGTTTCTTGATCTCCTCTTCGCTCTCGGTTTCGTCCACCGAAGAGAGCTCCTTTTCAAGAATGTGACCGACAAACTCTTCGACCGAAGAATAGCCCGCCACTTCGGCGAACTTTTTGACACGGTCGTACAATTCTCTCTCGAGTTTTATTTTAGCCATCGAAAACTCCTTTCAATTCTTGCAGGTTAAAAAATAGAATGACCTACCATATCGTCGTCTTTATCGACACCGAATTCGGCGAGGATAGTCGGGGCCAAATCGTACAATTTCGGATGTTCGGCGCGGATCTTCTTGTTGGTCAGAATAACTCCCGGCACGAGCTCGGCGGCCATGCAGTGGTCCCCGCTCCACGGATCCATGTTGTTGGTAAGCCACCCCTTCGGAAAGCTGCCTATCGTCGTTTCCCACGAGGCACGATAGCCCCGACTGTATCCGACGACCAGGTCCGGCGCGTAGGCCAGATTTGCACCCGAGTAGACGTCCTCTGCAAGGTAAACGCGGTCTACCACCTTCTGCCCGTTTTCTGGGTCGCGCAGTTGCAGCAACTTTTCCGAGATTTCAGATAGAAGCTTCTTTTTCTCAGAGGGTAGAACGATTCCGCTCCGTTCGCGGCTGCGCAGGTTTACGTAGAGGCCATTGAACCCGAGCCCATACGCCCGGGTACGGCTCCAGTCAACCTTGTCGTAATATTGGACGTCCTCCTGCTTGGCGCCCGGTTTGAGTTTCACGTAGCCCTGCTGAAGCAACCAGGAATTGAGATTTACGGCACGCTTGAACGGCGCGAACCCGTGGTCCGACATCACGATCAGGGTGGTGCTATCGTCAATCTTGTCGAGCACTTTGCCGACAACAGAGTCGACATCCCGGTAAACAGAGGGGATGACGTCCCCAAATTTTTTCGCAAGCTCCGGGTCGTAAGACGGGTGGCTCGGGTCTATCATGTTATAGAACATGTGGGCATCCAGGTCCGTGCTCGAAAAGTAGAAAAAGAACAGCCCATCGTTATAGTCCTTGAACACCTGATCGAACAACCGAATCCGTTCCTTCATCACGAGTTCCGTCTGGCTCCTGAAGTCAGCGTGGTCGAACACACCCCAGGAAAGCGCCTTGGTGTCTTCGGGCATACCCTGGGTGTAGAAGTTGCCGCAGTCGTTATACAGCTCTTTGACATAGTCCTCAGGAGTCGATAGCGGCAACGCCGGGTCCGCAGGATCGATGTTGACCGGCGTTACGTACAGCCTCATTTTCGGTCGAACTTCCTTCAGGTAAAACCGACAAATTCCGGAAACCGATTGCAGCCCCATCGGCAGCATATCGAATTTCACGTTAACCCACTCGCTCCACTCTTTTTCCTTCAGCAGAATCTTGTGTCCCTGAATCTCGACTTGCGCCGTCGGATACTCCGGATCCCGAAATACCTTGAAAGGGATCAACGCGCTCGGTTGGTGCTCGACAAAAGCATTGGCTGGACCGGCCAGATTCGCTTCGAAACCATTATTGATCATCTGTATGGGATAAACGACTCCTCCGGAAATGACATCACGGTTCGGCGGCGGATCGTCGGTGTAAAAGGAAAATGTGCCGAACGTTCCCAAGAGGTCGGGAGTCCCCATACCGCTTACTGTCTTGCCCTTCGATTCGACCGGAGGGAAATTGGCCGGCACCTTGAAGACGATGGTTGGAATATTGTGGTCGTCGAGCACGTTCCAGAACGCTTTACCCTTGCGCAAATTTTTGACATGCCCACTCGCCAGTGGGATGATCCACTTGCCCATCTTGATCGTATTCGAGGAGCCCTCGGTCTTCGAAGTCGAAGAAATCGGGATCATAAGGTCGGGGTCGCGATGCAGAAAATCATAAATACCGTGGCCTCCCGGGTTCATCCCGGTGATAAAATTGGACCATGCGACCGGACTTTGCGGCGGCACACTGGTTCCGAGTGGCTCATAATAGCCTTCAGTGGATAAACGCTTGAAGTTCGGCAGCATACCCTCCGCCATATACTTCGACAACAGAATAGGGTCGACGCCATCAAAGCCGAGCACAACCACTTTCTTGCCGCTGTGCACCGAGTCCGCCCGCGACCGGTCGCAACCGGTAAGTGAGGCAGTGATCATCAGAGCCGCTAACATGCCGGTCGTGACAAAGTGAAAATATCTGAACATTCTATTCATCGATGGTTGCAACCTCCCTTTGCGCTTCTCGTTCTTGTTTTTTCCGGGAGACTTCAGCGATCTGTTTGCCGTTGGTGGCCTCCTCGAAAATGTAGCTGCCTCGCATATAGCCCGGGCTGTCGACGCCGAACAAACCGAGAACCGTCGGTGCCATGTCGATGAGGCCGGGTTTCTGCGCAGCGATCTTCCTGTTTGCGAAAATAATGCCCGGCACCAGTTCCGGATCGATGCAGTGATCGCCGCTCCAGGCCTTGGTGTTGTCATCGAATATCACATCATCGATGACGCCTGTGGCGCCGTTCCACGAAATCCGATAGCCGATATTGTATCCGCTGATAAGGTCCGGCCCCTCGTTGACATACGGGCCGTTGTAGATTTTCTGACTGTCATACATGTGGGTGATGGCGACCTCACCGTTCACAGGGTCCTTGAGCCCGGACAGTTTCTCGATCAGCTCAGCCTTCACCTGCTGGTATTCGGCCCCCGGCTCCACGATACCCTCTTTCTCACGCCCCTTTACGTTCAGGTAGATACCGGCCAAACCGAAAGCATACGCCTTTGTCTTCGACCAGTCGACCCCTTTGAAAAACTCTCCGGTGACCGTCACTCCTTCTTTCAGAGTCAGGTAGCCGTTTTCCTTGAGCCAGACGTTGAGGTTGATGCCGCGCTTGAAGGTTTTGAAACCATGGTCGGAAAGAACCATGAAAACGTCATCCTTGTTCACCTTTTCCATCGTCCGACCGACAAGCCCATCCATGCGGATGTACATGTCCTCGATGACCTTCTTGTACCGTTCGGTCTCCTTGTTACGGTTGGCCGGGTGGTCATCATCCATCGTGCGAAAAAACATGTGTTGGATGCGGTCGGTCGCATCGACGACGACGGCACACAGCCCTTTCTTGGTCTTGTCCAGGGCGTGAAAGAACTGCTTCTCCCGCTCCTCGTGAATGAGATAGGACTGCTCCAGGAAAGCGTCTTCGTCAATGACGCCCTCGTTCAATGCCCAGGTATCTTCGGCAAGGCCAAGCGTGGCGTACTTTCCATGCAATTTCGCGAGATAAACCGAATAGAAGTACGGATAGGAAATCGGCAGGGCGGGCGTTTCCGGATCGATATTGATCGGGGTCATGTAGAGGCGAAAGTGCGGGCTGGTGTCCAGCAGGTAGAAGCGGGCAATTCCCTGCACCTTGATGCCGAGCCCGGCTTTGAATTTGAGCTCAATCCACTCGGTATAGCGGTTCTTCCTGAGATGGATCTTCTCCTTGCCGATGACCAATTCCGCCTCGTCGTCGTTCAGGATATCGACAACGAACGGCAGCTTCATCTGCTCTTTCTCGCGTGTGATCGAGTTCTCCGGGCCCTTGATAAACCCTTCGACCCGGTCTCCGGTTCTGGTTACAATCGAAGTGTCTCCGCCTACCTTGATAGGATCCACGGAAGCATCCGTGGTGAAAAATGAGAAAGTCCCCTGCGTTCCCCATAAATCCGGTGTACACATCGCCGAAAGCATGGCGCCGTTGAATTTTTCGGGCGGAAAGGTGATCGGCACGCGCAACACATGGCTAAAAATGCCGTTTTCGCCAAGTATTTTCCAGAAGCTCTTGCTCCGGCGCAGGAACCTGACGATCGGCTTACCCAACGGAATTTCGTATCTTCCGAGGGTCAGTTTCTTTTTCGGCACACCCACCTTGGAGGAGGACAGCTCAGGCATGTAGGTCAGTTTGTGGCGAGACAGGAAGTCGAAAATGCTGTGGCCGCCGGCATTGACGCCGGTGGAAAAGACCGACCAGGCTACCGGAGAAATGGCCGGATAGGCGGTTTGCAGTCGGGAGTAGCTTCCCTGCTGCTGCAATTTCTGCAAGTTTGGAAGTTTCCCCTCTTTCAGCAACCTTTCGGTAATCGTAGGCTCGAGGCCATCCAGGCCGAGAATAACCACACGGTCCGTTTTTGCCTGAACGAACGCTTTCCGGCGTTTGAAAAACCGGATCAAAACCCGCGCCGGCCACGTCAACAGCGTAAAAAACGCCATGAAAAAACTGGCGAACAGCATGAGAAACGACGTCAGGAACGCAAAACCTGCGCCGGGACCGATATAGGCCAGCGCCGGCTGGACGTCGCCGAGCAGAAAAAACATGCAGAACAATACAGTAACTACCCAGAAAATTCGCCTCATTCCTTACTCCCGGTCATTCCATTTCTTTGTGAACGCGTCGAATCTACCCTCATTCAGAGGGAAGCGGACTGCCTGACGCAAATTCCATACCACGCAAAAGCCGTGTTCTGATTCAAAGTCTTGTTTTTCAATATCTAATCGTGCATAATATCGCAAAAATATTATCGGCAAGCAAACTTAATGTTTTAAAACAGAGCAGAATATTTTGATTTCTGTTGCAATCTGAAACAGCGCTACCGAACCGGCGCTGTCGAATCGATTTCTGTGGCGGTCGGGATCTTGCCTGCCTCCTGGCGCCGCAGAAAAATGGCCGCGCTTGTGCGGACGTCACCCGCCGCCTTCGTGCCGGAAACTCCGGGAGACAGCAAAACGGTATCCTCCCATTCCCGGGTCGAGACCTTCAGAGCGATGGCGTCGCTTTTTCCCGCCGCTTTCCCACCCGTGGTTACGGGCAACAATTCGGCCGTGAAGGCCCGCGCGGTTTCCGATGGCAGGAGCACTTCGACGAACACCGCCGGCAGGTTGCCGTCGCTTACAACCTCCACCGCCGGCGCGGGTTGCTTAACGCCATATTTCGGGGATACCCAACCCTGAATCGGCGTCTCCTCCCCACTGTGGATGTTAACCTCACACCCGAGAGGCGAGAGGATGGTCTGAACGAGGGAGAGCCGGCCGCCATAGGCAACGCGCAATACATTGCCCCCATCAATTTCAATTTCCGCATCTGCCGGAAAATGGAAAAATTGCCGAACATCGTGCCTGCTGACACCTCTGACCACATCCCACAAGATCCAGTAATCGGGCTTGACGAAAAGGAGGTGGCGCTTATGAACGATTCCCTCCTCCACGTCCTCCTTAATATTGCCATACCCCCGGTCGTAAGAGGACGCTATATAGTCCAGCTTATCGTTCGTCACCCAGGCGTTTGGCAGTTTTACGGGCGGATCGTTGACCCACTCCCTCTGCAGGCGATAGCGCATCTGGCTCTTCCCGTCGACGACGATGGTGTTGTGTGCAAACGAACTCCGGAAAAAGCGTCGCCAGCGGTTGTTGACGTAGGTGAATGTGCCGCTTTCTACCAGCAGCGGGTGCCCAAAGGCATAGAGTTCGAAGCTCAGTTTGTCCTCGTGGCCGTGTGATGAGCCGAATAGCCCGGCATCGAATATGGCGTAGCGCGCCTGCTCGTTCCAGTCGCTGCGCATGACAGCAATTCCGGAATATGGGTAGTAGATCGACGTTTGGGAAGGCGCCGTCCCCGAGTGGCCCGCGCTTGCGAAATATTTGAAGTCGTTCCGGTCAAATATTTGTGCCGGCGCATCGAATAGAGGCCGCAGATTCTTCGCATGGAACCCGTCGTTCATCGGCGCCATGAAACCGTCGGGATGGGCGGTGTGCAGCAAAAACGAGTACATGCTCTGTAGCGTATCATAAAAGAAGTCGCTCAGACTCACCCCATAGTTTCCGGCAAAGTCGCTGATCTGTTGCAGAATACGCACAGCAAAACGGTGATAGTAGGTGGACCCTTCGTTGTAGCCGCCGTCCGGGTATACGTCGGCCCGCAACGCACCGTCAAGACGCTCCCTGGCAATCGCCAGCCAGAGCGGAGCCATTTTGAATTCAGGAAACGCCGCAGCGACTGCGAGCAAGCCGTAGGTTTCCTGCAGGAGATGGTTTCGCCGCGGAGAACGAAAATGGGCCAAAAACTGGGCATGGTCGTTCAGAGATGCCAGCATGCCAAGCCGCACGTCTTCTCCCACCTCAGGCGACGGATAAAAAACAGCGAACGCTTCAATCCAGCTGTCAGTCACCCGCGTGCTCGATTCGATCAGTCTCCAGACGTTATCCGATTCACATTTCCAGCGCGGCACCCGGTTCTGGCGCAGCCAGGCGCGCATGATTTCATCAAATCCCTGGGCGTACCGTGGCACGCCGGTCAGTTGATACGCCGCAGCCAGCTCCCAGAGCCAGTCCATCCGGTTCAGCGAAAGCAGCCATTCCCTGTCGCCTGTCGGATTCTTCCTCCAGTCAATTTTCTTGCCCAGCTTCTTTCTGACATTCAGAAACTCGAATTCATGATTAAGTACGGCCTCAGCCGCCGCAAGGATCGTGGCGGTGTCCCTTCTGGCCACTTTTTCGGGAAAAAGGCGCAGGTGCTTGTCGAGCGATGCAGCGAAATGCTTGTGAAGCATGGCTCCGGAATTCTGCGAATTCGCGTTTCCACCGATGGCGGCGGGATCCAGCAGAGAACGCACGCGGTCCGGGGTTGGCGATGTTGCGGCCAGTTTCCGGAAGTCAGGCTGTGCGGAATAGAACGCGTTGACCACGAGCATGACCACCAAAACGCCGACGAGGACTCCTTTGTGGAAAAGGCGTTCCATGAAACATACCTGCGAAAGTCGACTCCGGAACAAGCCCCACATCGACGCCAGGCCAACGCCGGCGACCAGCGCATTGCAAACCAGGCTCACAGCACTGAAACGACCCGGCAGAACGTTTTTATTGAGCCAGTAGGCGAGCGGCAGGAGCGGCAGGGCTACCAAGGCAGCGGACAGAAAGAGGCCCTCGATGCGCTCAAAGAGCACCCAGGCAAACGCAAAGGCGAGGCCAGCCCCGAGACCCGAGAGCACGAAGTGATTCAGACTAAATTGGGTGTAGTTTAAGCCAAACGTCCAGATCTCGAGCCGGGAGTAATTCTCGCTGTAAAAAAGCCACAGCACGCGGCCGGCGCCGACGAGCATACCCAGGACGCCAAACAGGTAAAAAGCAAGGCCGGCCTTCTTGAGTGGATTCAGTTTGTCGTTCCCTCGACTCATCAACCCGAACTAACGAATGTATCCCAAACCCTTCAGTTTTTCGATCGTGCTCTTATCGAGCGGCACGCTGCCTGACGTCCTCCGCGCCCGTTTGACGCGGTCGTGCCATGCAAGCAGCTTCTTTTGGAGTCGCTGCGCCACCTGCCGGTCTTCGGCACGGTCATACAGGTTAGCGTGTTCCCCAGGGTCGGTGCTCAAATCGTAAAGCTGCCCCTTTTCCTCATTCGTGTTGTAGATGAACTTGTAATTCCCTTCCCGCAGCGACAGAAGCTGCAACCGCTCACTGAAGACGGGCCGTTCGGCGAACGTGCGCGAAGAATCGACAACGGCCAGAAGGCTCTGTCCCATCAAGGTATCCTCTTTCGCATCGATGTTAAAAAAATCGAGGATAGTCGGCAGGAGATCGATCGTTTCGGCATTCACGTCTGACACACCGGCATATCGCCCGCCGGGAAAGCGCACCATCAGCGGCACGCGCAAGACTTCTTCGTAAAGAGTGGTTCCATGATCGATCTCGCCGTGCTCCATGAAAGAGTCGCCGTGGTCGGCCGTGAGAATGATCAGACTCTTGTCGTAGACGCCCGCTTCTTTCAGGCGCTCGAACAACACTGCCAGTTGGTCATCCAGCTCTCTGATTTCCGCGTCGTAGAGCGCCTTGAGCTGGTCGATGTCTGCCTCTGTGAGTTCGTCTTTGATCGCGTCAAACTGGCGCTTGAACTTGCGCCAGTCCGCTACCTGGCTCGGAATGATGTGGTCGCTCTTCTGTTTGACAAACATCTTCTTGTAGCGCTCGGACGGGGCATAGGGTGCGTGCACGTCGAGGTAATGCAAATAGGCGAAAAACTTACGGTGCTTGTTCTCTGGAAGCCATCGAAAAAAATCCCCGTTTATCTCCCGGGCGCCTTTGAGATAAGAGTTGTAATAAGTGAAACCCTGGGAAAAGCCCATGTATGAGTGCAGCTGGCCTTGTTCGAGGAATCCTGCGGCGTTGAAACCGGCCCCGTGTAAAAACTCTGCCAGCGTCTTCAACGAATCATCGAGAACGTCGGAGTAAAAACGCCCCGACGCATCATGGCGATTCCCGAGCATGACGTTGTGCTGGGACGGGTAGAGCGAAGTAAACAGCGAAGAGATCGATGGTTTGGTATGGGTACTCTGCGAAAAACTGTGCCGGAAGAGCAGGCTCTCACGCGCCAGCTTGTCCATCGCCGGGCTGGTCGGCAGCTTGTACCCGTAGCATCCAAGGTGGTCGCTGCGCAACGCATCGATCAGTATCACGATGACGTTCGTTTCTTCCTTCGGATTGCTGCGCTCGAGAAAAGCCACGGCCTTTAAGCCGAGCAAAACAACGACCGCGGCAATCGCCGTGGTCAGGACGAAGCGGTGGCCGCTCCGACGGTTGCGTCTCTGGTACCAGTGGTAAGTCAGTGATATCGCCAAAGCGATAACACCGAGCACGGCCATGTACACCAATCCGCGCCGGCCAAATGGACGTGGAAACCAGAAAAGGCCTTTCAACAGAAGCGCGAAAAAGGATGTCAGCAGGGCGGTCGCAAGGACCCACCGGATGTGAAACAGCTTCGCGACGCGGAGGTTTGGCGCCAGGGAGGTCACGACCTCCGCCAGCACGAATGCGCCCAGGGAAGCCAGTAGGAACCGGTCCACTGAAGTGCCCAGGAATTGCAGCGCAATGTCCCAGTCGCCGCCTCGATAGGCGGCTGCCATATCATCGAAGAGCCAATACAGAACTCCAAGGAGTAGTCCGGTCACGAGACCGTAAGAGACTGCGCCAAGCAGACGCCCCGCCATCTGACCTTCATCTTGTGTTTGAGCTTTATTGTTCACGTCATGTTCTCCATAACGGCCTAAGCCGATTTTCCTGTTGCAATGGTTCTACTTGATGTACCCGAGCGCCCGCAGCCTCTCCTTAGCTTCCTCAGTCAGCTCGGTCGCTTTGTGCACCTTCTTGTTTGTTTCCAGCCAATGGATGACTTGTCCTCTGAGTTCACGCGCCACCTCAGGATATTCATCGGCAACGTCTTGCTGCTCCCGAGGATCCTTCTTCACGTCGTACAGTTCCTCCGTGCCCACATAGTAGGGAAACCCCTCCTCGTGGCGGCGGCTGACGCAGTTTGGATGATAGTCGTCGGGATTGTAGATGTACTTCCACTCCGGAGTCCTCGTCGAAAGAATTGAGGCGGTCCTCTCGGAGAAGTTTTGGTGCCAGCCGTCGACGCCGTCGACGAGGAGCAGAGGCATCAGGCTGCTACCCTCGAATTCCGGGCGCAGCGGCACATGCAGAAGGTCCAGAATCGTCGGGGTGATATCGATACTTTGCACCTGATTGGTGACCACCTTTCCCTCGTCGAGGACCTTCGGCAGCACGAAAATCAGAGGAATCCGCAGCACGCTGTCGTAGATCGAACAGCTATGGTAAAAGTAGTGATTGTGCTCATACAATTCCTCTCCGTGATCGGCCGCAAACACGATCAGCGTGTTGTCGGCTATGCCCAATGTTTGCAGTTGCCTGAGCACCTTTTGCAAATAAGCGTCCGACGAACGAATCTCGGCGTCGTAAAGAGCTTCGAGATGGTGCAGATCGCGCGCGTCCATATCGAGCTGATTCAGGTAAATCGAATCAACGGCCGCCCAGTCGCCGTCAAAGATGCCGCTATAGGTTGAATCGAACATGGCCGCGTATTTTGCCGGTGGTTTGTATGGCATGTGCGGACTCTTGAGATGCAACCACATAAAAAACGGCTCTTTTTTCGCGTCGAAACTATTGAGCCAGTTAAGCGACAGGTCCCTCGCGTGCTTGTCTATGTCGCCGATGACGCCACCCTTGACGATGTCAAAACCGCGGTTAGGCGCATCGAAGTAGTTGGTTACAAACGCTCCGGTTCGGTAGCCTGCGTTTTTTAGAATCTCAGCGAGCGTAATCACCTGCGGCTCCAATTGAACCTCGTTGGCGCGCACGCCATGCGTCTTCGGATACAGGGATGTCATGATCGAGGTCAGGGACGGCCAGGTCAGACCACGCTGTGCGTAGACCTGGTCGAATCGGACGCCGCGCCGCGCGAGGCCATCGATGGTCGGGCTCGTTTCCCGGTCATACCCGTAGCAGCTGAGGTGATCGGCGCGCAGCGTATCTATCGTCAGCAACAGCAGATTGGGCCCGGTTGGCGTGTGGCCTGAGAGTTTGTAGTAAGAATAGCCGGTGTAACCGACAAAACAGATCAGGAGCACGACCAGCAAAGCGCCGTTGTACAATCGCGCGAGGGTGCCACTGAACGGATTGGTCAAAGCCAGCCCAGCGGCCTGGAGCAATTTGTAGAGTCCGATGACCAGGCCGAGACAGAGAAAACTGTAGACAATATTGCCAAGAATACCTTGCGTTGAGGCCACGGGCGGAAACCATGCGCTCTTATTGATCGCGTAGCCTGCCCAAACCCAGGCGATTCCACCAAGGATCAGGGCGAAACGCGCCAGTCGCGGTTCTTGAATCGCAGAAATATTTCGGTCGATATACGTGACCGCCGGGATCAGTACCAAAAGGCAGGCCACCGCCGCGATGCCGCCAAACAGAACACGTTCAAAGAAGATTTCCTGGACGAAGTAGGAAAGTCCCTTCTGCACGTAATGGTTGGCAAAATAGGCATCCTGGATGGCCCAAACAACGCCGATGAGGCCCCCCAGCAGGATTCCGTAGTAGACACTCAGCCTCACCTCTTTTTCTAATTCGAATCGCTCTCCAGACATGCGTCCTGCTTCCTTTGTTTGTTTCTTGTTTGAACCTGTCCGGGTTCTGCGGACCGTTCCAAACTATTTAATGTACCCCAGAGATCGAAGCCGATTCTCAATCTCTTTGCGTTCCCGGGTGCTGGTCTCTCTCGTCCGCGAAACCGGCACGAAACTTTTCTGCCAGCGTTGCAATCGTGCCTTCAGCGAATCCGCCTGAACACGCCTGCCTGCGATGACGTTCGCCAGCTCTCCCGGATCGTTCCCGAGGTCGAACAGTTCGGACTTTTCATTGGAAGACCAAATATACTTCAATGAATCGTTTCCGACAACAGAAATAATCGCTTTTAGATCCCGATAATAGCGTTGCGGAAACAACCTCGTATTCGCGTTGGACCGCTGCTCGAACAGCTCCGCAACGGCCCTTCGGCCGCTTGCTGCAAACGGGTGCCCTTGAACCTCTGGCGGAATATCCACTCCGATGTAGGACAGGATCTCCGGCATGATATCCACGGTTTGCACAAGACGTTGGGACCTGCCAACTTTTTCAGACTGCGGATACTTGACCATCATGGGAATCCAAATCAACTCGTTGTATAAATCGGTATTATGGCTGAACGAGTGATGCTCCCCGAACAGTTCACCGTGGTCGGAGTTGACGATGATCATCGTATCGTCATACAAGCCCATTTTTTTTAGTCGTGCGAACAATGCGCCGATGTTTGCATCCATGAACGTCAGCTTGCGCTGCACATAGCTGGTCCAGAAGCTGCGCTGCCTGTCGGTAACGTCGCTTTCAAAGTGCATGACTTTGCGCGCGTCGAAATCACGGAACACCCTGGCATGTTGAGCCCGGTCAAAGCCGTAGAGCGAATCGTATGGCTGCGGCACGAACGCGAATCCTCCGTGCGGCTCCATGTAGTTGACGAACAGAAAAAACGGCCGGGTCGTGTCCCTGCGGTTGAGCCAACTGTACACGATCGGATTTATCTGGCTCGAAAGACAGGCCTCGTTTACCCAGAGTCGATCGATGCGAAAGTCCTTTGGCAGCGCGTTCAGCACCTTGCCCCAGACGAGGCTAAAAACAAAGGGCAAGGCATCGAAGTAGTACTGGAAGCCCTGGCTGCAACCCAACCAGCGGGCAAGACCGGCATTGTTGGCTGCAATGCCGGCGGTTTGGTAGCCCCGTGCCGACAGTATTTCCGCGAGCGTCAAGTTTTGCTGCGATAGCGGCGCCAGTTTCGACCGGAAATAGTGCGCCCCGTGCCTCGACGGATACATTCCGGTAAACATGGAGGCATGGGACGGCGCTGTCCACGGTGCGGTGGCAATCGCACGGTCGAAGACGATCGCGTCCCGAGAAAACGCTCGAAGATTTGGAGTCGCATCCCGCCTACCGCCATAAACAGAAATGTGATCTCTTCGAGCCGTGTCGGTAACGATCCAGATAATATTGCGTGGATTCGGCGCCGGCGACGCGGTGGCCACCGCGGGCGACGAGGAACGAAGAAAGCTCGCGGTGGATGGGGCTCCGGTGCGCGCAAACAACCAGATGACAACGGTGCCCAGCACAAGATTGCCTAT
>CAZTNL010000002.1:0-22377 GCA_964614885.1 uncultured Calditrichaceae bacterium
CTGAAAGACCATATTCAGCTGTTCATTAACTTTGACATCGAGCCTGAGGAAGAGGAGCCTGTCGAGGTGGATGAAGAGGTTTTGAAGGTTCGCAAGCTCCTGAAGATGCCTGTCGACGAGCTGGAGCTGTCAGTGCGCTCCTACAACTGCCTGATGGCCGCCAATATCAAAACCATAGGCGACCTGGTCAGACGGGATGAACAGGAGATGCTAAAATTTAGAAACTTTGGACGGAAATCACTGCAGGAGCTCACCAAGATTCTGGACGAAAAGGGCATCAATTTCGGAATGGATACGGAGAAGTACCTGCAGGGGGATACGGAGTAGAGGATCATGCGCCACCGAAAAGCACACAGAAAACTAGGCCGCACAACCAGCCATCGCAAGGCGCTGCTGGCCAACATGGCAACTGCGCTGTTCGAGCATAAACAGATTCGTACGACCACCGAGAAGGCGAAGGAGGCCAGAGTGACGGCCGAGAAACTGATAACTTTCGCCAAGCGCGGCACGCTTGCAGATCGCCGTCAGGTGTTGCGAACGATCAGAGACAAGAGCGTGGTTCGCAGTCTTTTTGACAAGATCGCGCCGACCTATAAAGATCGAAACGGCGGTTACACTCGCGTCACCAAGTTGGGCCGAAGGCGTGGCGACGCAGCGGAAATGGCGTTGCTGGAGCTCGTCGGATTTGAAGACGTGGCCATCGAAAAGCAGCGCAGCAGCGCTGAGCAGAAAGCCAAAAAGGCTGAGAAGGCTGAGAAAAAAGAGTCTGAATCCGACGAAGCGCAGGAATAAATCTGCTTCGCATCTGCGCGGCAAATGTGAAAAGGGGCCGATTGTTTCTTTGTCTACAATCGGCTTTCTTGTTTTAGGTCCGTCCACCTGCCGCGGTGGAACTTATTCTTTGCCCACAAGTAGGTAAGGAAGCCATCACCAGATAGAACCGTACGACAGGATTGTATGTTGATGAAAGAGATGATAAAGCGACGTCAAACTGCGTTGGCGTTGGTCGCGCTGGGTGCTTTCGGCATCTTCAATGCCGCATGCAAGAGCGATCGGCCGATCGACGGCTTCGACATGCTCCTTAATCAGAACCAACTAGGCCAGGTCGACACAGCAAGAGTCGTCACGTCTTTGGAGGCCAGCTTTGAGGACACGGTGACGGCAACCGGCAGAAGCTTCGCCTTGTCGCTCGGCGCATTCAACGAGACGGAGGCGCGTATCCTGCTGCGGTTTGGCGATATCCCCGACACCGTTGAAATCGCCAGAGCCACACTGCTGCTGGATACGAGCACGTTGCTTTCGGAAGGCCGTACGAAGTCCGAGTTTGTAGCCAGGGTACGGAAGGTCAACTCCGCATGGGACGAAAAGACCGTCAACTACAGCAATTTTGCTTTCGATACGACCGGAACCCTCGCCTCGGCTAGAATCAAATCCACGGTTGCCGATTTTTCCGCGAGCGATTCTTCCTTTATCGAAGCCACGAGATTCGAGTTCGATTCCGAGGGGTTGGATCTGGTCAGGCGTTGGGCTGACCCGGCCAGCGCCGACACGCACGGAGTGCTCATCGATTTTGACCAGAGCGATTTTATCAAGGAGTTTTCTTCCCGCGAGGGTGCGCTCATCAGGCCTCGCCTGGAACTGGTAGTGTCGGAAAATGGCGCCGTCGTCGACACCATCTTCTCAATTGCCACGGCTGATGCGTATCTCGTCAATCGGACGGCCAGTCTGCAACCGGGACCTCTTTACGTTGATAATCTGTTCAGCGAACAGTCGGTTATAAAGTTTGATCTCGATAACATTCCACGAGAGTCAACGATCAACCGTGCCAGTCTCATCCTGCACGTCGATCAGGAGAAGTCTGTGGTCAAGCAGAACGGCTTCACCTTCCAGATGAACCGGTTGAACGCATTCGACCCTGCCACAGACGCGGCCACAGCCGATTCGGTTGCTACACCGATATTTGCCGTCGTCGGCCGGGATTCTTCACGTGTTCGGCTTTCTGTTTTGAATCTTGTCCAGTTTTGGGTTACCAACGATTTTGTCAATGAAGGGTTGCTGCTGCGGACGACCACGCCAGGACGGGATGTGACACGAATTGCTTTTCATTCCCGGAATACGAATCCGGAACTGGCGCCGCGCCTTGAAATCGAATTTTCTGCGGCGCCGACAGGCCAGTAATAAACATCTGAGGTTGTGAGAATGGCTAGGTTTGGTTCAAAGAGTCTTGTCGTGTTTATTACCCTGCTGCTCGGCGTTTTGCCTGCGGCAGCCCAGTCCTTCTATTCGCAGCAGGGCGTAGGACTGGTGCGCCACTTTGTGAGCGGCCAGAGCGCGGGCATGGGCGGCGCCGGACTTGCGATTGCGGATCCGCTGGCGCTCAATTACATGAATCCGGCGGCGCTCACCAATTTGGCTGTTACCTACGTGTCCGGTAATTTTCTGCACCAGTCAAACACGCTCAAGGGCGCCGGCAACGATGCCGCAATTTCAGACACGAACGTCGATGGGTTTCAACTGCATCTGCCCCTCAAGAGTCTGCGGGCATCGGCTGCTCTCGGCCTGATGCCGTATAGTTCAATCGAATACGGCTTTGAAGGCGAAGGCTCGGTCGCCGGTACCCGATTCAGGCAGCTGGTGAGCGGCGATGGCGGTATCAGCACGGCGTTTCTGAGCCTGGCTGTCCGGCCGTTTAGCAGGCTTTCGGTTGGCGTCACCGGTCTTTACTATTTCGGAAATCTTCGGCGGCAATGGCGGGTTCTGTTCTTGAATCAATCCCCTTCCGATCCAAACCGTCTGCTCAATGCCAGGGATGAAGTCACAGAACATTTTTCCGATGCCAATGTCCGGTTGGGAATGCAATTCAGCGTGACGCCCAAATGGCGCGTTGCGGCTGTGTTCACTCCAGCCATTTCCCTGAGCGCGAAGAAGACTGTTGTTCTGTTGGGCATTCGCCAGTTTACCGATTTTCCGGATCGAACCGTTGAATTGCCGCTGTCATACGGCCTTGGCACTTCGCTTTTTCTTGGAAAGAAACTGCTGGTCGCCGCAGATTACTATTCGGAGCGATGGAGCAAGACCGGAAGCAGCAGCTATCCGAACGACAGCAAACGGATTGCGCTTGGGTTCGAGTTCTCGGGGCGGGGTACGTCGTTTACGAGCTCGTTTTTCAGCCGCAGTTCCGTCCGGGCAGGCATCTCTTATCGGGACCTCGGGATCGAACAACCCACCGGTCAAAAAGTGACCGAGCTGTTTGGCAGCGTTGGGCTCGGAATTCCGATCAAATGGCGCGCCGCCCGGCTGGACATGGCTTTTGAGGTCGGTCAAAGGGGCTCTCTTCCCGATAATCCAATTCGAGAACGTATCGTTCGCGTTGCGGTAACCATCACAGCGGGAGAGCGCTGGTTTTATCGCGGCGGACCGAAGTGAAGAAAATGTAACAATTTTCTTGCATTTCAAGCTGGATTTGGTTAACCTATATATCCTTGCTTCGTGACTGACTTTCCAATTTGTAACCCTTGAAATGCGGACAGACCAACAAACTCTGGAGGTAACAACGGTGATTAAGGCAAAGATTAGCCACAGGATAACAAGCGGTTTTGCGATGTTGTGGGTTGTGGCCCTGGTGCTTGCCTTGGCGATCGGCGGTATTTCCGGCGACGCTTATGCAAAGAAAAAGAAAAAGAAGAAAAAGGGGCAGGACGAGGAAGTCGAAGCGGCGCTTGCGCGGAAGAAGTTCATCTTCGAGCTCAATAAGAACTGGAGCTTTGGCTACGAAAACTACAAGAATAAGCAATTCGATAGCGCTGCCAGGCACTTTTGGAAAGTAACTAGCCTGGACACTATCGACAAATTTCCGAAGGTTTACCGGTATTTGGGCGATTGCTATTTCAAGATGGACAAGGCCGACAGCGCGCAGCTCATTTTCGAGATCGGTGAAAAAAAGTACCCGGATGATGCGCATCTGCACAGGATGGTAGGATTCCTTAAGGCACAGAGGGAGCAAGTTGACGACGCGATCCTTGAATACGAGCGTGTTGTGGAGCTTAAGGCAGATTCAAAGGATGATTTGAAGCAGCTCGCTGCACTCTATGTGAAGGCTGACCGGTTAGACGATGCCATCGCAATCTACGACAAGGTACTCACACTCGATCCCAACGATGTCGAAGCGCAGCAGAATCAGTCCGCCTTGTACAACGCAACCGGAAATATTGAAGCAACGATCGAAAGTAAAGAGAAGATCCGCGCGCAACAGGCCGACAACAGCCAGGTGCGTTTCGACCTCGGCAAGGCGTACTTCGACCAGGAACAATACGCCAAATCGCTGGAAATGTTCAACGAGTTTCTCACCTTGTCGCCAAATGATATCGGCGCCATGGAGTACATCGCCAAGGCCAACCTGAAACTGGGAAAAACCCGGGCAGCCATCCGGGAGTTCAAGAAGATTCTTGCCCTAGAAAAGGACAACAAGCAGGTGATTGCCGAGATCAGCCGCAGCTATAAGGAGTTAGGCAGTTTCTCGCAGGCAAGATCGTATGCCAACAAGGCCCTTGCCCTCGACAAAAGTTACGGTTTGGGCTGGATCGCGCTCGGAGAGGCGTACGAGGCATCGGCTGAAAAATGCGTTGCTGCCAAAGGCGGTAAGGTCGATTTCAACGATAAACTCGTTTACGAGATTGCAGCCGGAAAATACCGGCAGGCAAAGAAGGATCTGGCCTTCCGGCAGGATGCGATGCGCCACCTGAACTACCTGGAAGGCGTTCTCCCGAGCAAGGAGGATAAGTTCATGCACAAAGATCAGAAGAAGCCTCAGGGCAAGTGCTACAGTTGGTTCTAGTCCGTACTGATTGACATTTCTAAGACGTTTTTGAAGGAGTATCCGTGAAGTTTCTACCGACCGCCGATCCGGAAGTTTATCAGACAATCGTTAACGAGATCCGGCGCCAGACCGACAAGCTCGAGTTGATCGCTTCCGAAAACTTCGTGAGTCCGGCTGTGCTCGAAGCATGCGGACAGGAAATGACCAACAAATATGCCGAAGGGTACCCGGGCAAGCGATACTACGGCGGCTGCGAGTTTGTCGATGAAGTCGAAGAGCTTGCCAAGGCCCGCGGCCGCGAGCTCTTCAACGCCGAACACGTGAACGTTCAGCCACACGCGGGATCGCAGGCGAACATCGCGGCTTTGTTTTGTGTCTTGTCGCCGGGCGACAAGGTGCTCGGCATGAACCTGTCGCACGGGGGACACCTCACACACGGCAGCCCGGTGAACTTTTCCGGACGAATTTTTGATTTTAGCTTCTACGGTGTGAACAAAGAGAGTGGCCGGATCGATCTGAATGAAGTCGAGGACACGGCAACGCGCGTGCGTCCGAAGTTGATAGTTACCGGGGCCAGCGCCTATGCCCGAAAAATCGACTACGAAGGGTTTCGCCTTATCGCCGATAAGGTTGGTGCCCATCTTATCTCCGACATCGCGCATCCGGCGGGTCTCATCGCTGCCGGCGTCATTCCCAGCCCTGTGCCGCACTGTCACTTCGTGACCGCAACCACGCACAAGACTTTGCGTGGACCGCGTGGCGGTATCATTATCCTGGGCAAAGATGGCGAAAATGATATCGGCCTGAAAACGCCGAAAGGTGTGGTGAAACGCTGGTCGCAGGTGATCGATTCGAACGTCTTTCCGGGATTTCAGGGCGGTCCCCTTATGCACATCATCGCCGCCAAGGCCGTGGCCTTTAAAGAGGCGCTGCAGCCAAGTTTCAAGGAATACGCCAAACAGGTGATCGTGAATGCAAAATGTCTGGCCGACGAGCTCCTGCAGTATGGATTCAACATCGTTTCCGGGGGAACGGATACGCATGTCATGCTGCTGGACCTCAGAAACAAAGGCCTTACAGGGAAGGAAGCCGAAAGACGTTTGGAGAGCGCCGGTATTACCGTCAATAAGAACATGGTTCCTTTCGATACCGAGAGTCCGTTCGTCACCAGCGGTATTCGCATTGGGTCCCCGGCGATGACAACGCGCGGCATGAAGGAAGCGGAGATGAGACGGATCGCCGCTTTTATCGACCGTATTCTCTCAAACCCCGAGAGCGAAGATACAACGAAGGCTGTGGCTGCGGAGGTCTCGGAACTCTGCGCCAGTTTCCCGTTGTTCGCATACTGATAAGACGAGGATATGCGCTGCCCATTTTGCAAAGAAGATGACAGCAAAGTAATCGACTCGCGATCCAGCAACGAGGGCCGTGTCGTCCGACGTAGGCGTCAGTGTTTGAAGTGCCACAGACGTTTTACCACCAAGGAGCACGTCGAGGAAACGCCGCTCATGGTCGTGAAGTCGGACGGACGCCGGCAGCCTTATGACCGCGACAAGCTCATGCTCAGCCTGCAGATCGCTTGTAAGAAAAGACCCATCCCAACAGCCGCATTGGAAACAATTGTCAACGATATTGAGGGTGTTCTGCGGGACAGCTCGCGGTCAGAAGTCGAGTCGCGCACTGTCGGCGAGCTTGTCATCAAGAGTTTGCGTGAGTTGGACGAGGTCGCATACGTGCGGTTCGCGTCGGTCTATCGCAACTTTCAGGACAAGCAGGAGTTTATGAGCGAGCTCGAGGAGTTGCAGAAGTAGAGCGCGGAAGGGTTGGTCGGGACTGATTCGGAGCAGATAGTAAGCCGGCCGTTACCGCTGGCGCTACCTGCTCTTTTGATGTATGGAAGAAAAAGTGCATAACCATGAAAACGAATTCTGACGGCAAGGAAATGCCGTTTCTGGACCATCTTGAGGAGCTGAGGTGGCGGCTGATAAAGTGCCTGATCGCCGTCGTGGCCTTCAGCTTTGTGTTTTACTTTTTCTCGGACAAAGTTCTTGCGCTGCTGGTTGCACCGTACAACGACGCCCTGGCTTTCCTGGGCCGCCCTTCGGGGCAGCGGCTCATTTTTCTGAACCCAACCGGCGGGTTCATGATCCGCATCAAGATATCGGTGTTTGCAGCGTTTGTTATGGCTTTGCCCGTGGTTTTCTATCAGTTTTGGCAGTTTGTCGTTCCCGGGCTGCTGGAAAAAGAGCGTAAATACGTGCCGGTTGTCGTGTTTTTTTCCACGTTCTGTTTTCTGACCGGCGCTATGTTTTGCTACTCACTGGTGCTACGCTACGGCCTGCGTTTCCTGCTGAGTTTCGAAACGGCCGATCTGGCGGCGACAATTTCTGTCAACGAGTATCTGCAGTTCATTACGATGCTGATCGTCGTGTTCGGACTCGTGTTCGAACTTCCTGTGCTTGCCTTTTTCCTAACCAAAATTGGGCTGGTTACACCCCCGTTTCTCCGGCATTATCGCCGTCACGGCATTGTGATAATGGTGATTGTTGCCGCGGTGATCACTCCACCGGATGTTTTCACGCAAGTCCTTCTCGCGGGGCCGCTCATTTTGCTTTACGAGATCAGCATCCTGGTCTCTAAGATGGCCCTGGGCAAGAGCGGCGATTCGCTTCCCACGGATTAAGTTAGCGTGGGACACGTCGAAAACTAAAACAGCAGGAGTTTCGCATGTCTATTAAGGCCGACCGCTGGATTAAGAAGATGGCGACTGACGAGGCCATGATCACTCCCTTTGTCGAGTCTCAGGTAAGGAAGGGCGTTGTTTCGTACGGCCTCTCCTCCTATGGTTACGATGTTCGGATCGCCAATGAGTACAAGATTTTTACGAACCTCAATTCCACCATTGTGGACCCTAAGGAATTCGACGAGCAATCTTTTGTCGACTTCAAAGGACAAACGTGCATGATTCCGCCGAATTCGTTCGCGCTGGGGAGGACGGTGGAGTATTTCCGGATTCCGCGTCAGGTCATGACCATTTGCGTCGGGAAGTCGACTTATGCCCGCTGCGGCATTATCACCAATGTAACCCCGCTGGAACCGGGCTGGGAGGGGCATGTGACGCTGGAGATTTCCAATACGACCCCGCTTCCTGCCCGAATTTATTCCGGCGAGGGCATAGCGCAGATTCTGTTCTTCGAAAGCGATGAGGCCTGTCTGGCTTCTTATAGCGACAAGCAGGGAAAATATCAGGGGCAGGTCGGTGTGACACTGCCAAAGTTGTAATTATGATTGCCAATACGCACTCAGAACGCGGTGTGGACCTGCATTTACACACGACTTATTCGGATGGTTATTGCTCTCCGAAGGCAGTCATCGATCGCGTCGCCAAGATCGGGTTGCAGGCGGTTGCCATCACCGATCACGACGAGATTTCCGGGATTCGCGAGGCCGTGGAGTATGGCCGGTCGCGAGGCATCGAAGTTTTGTCCGGAGTTGAGTTGAGCGTCATCTGCCGTGGCAAAGACGTTCACATGCTGGCCTATTGCTTCGACCCTGAGCACCCGGAGCTGCTCAGAGAGCTTTCAGTGTTCAGAGATTCCCGCCTGGGTCGCGCGCGCGCCATCGTAGACAAGCTTGACAAGCTGGGGATGCCGATTTCGTTTGAAGCAGTAATGCGTAAAGCCGGTCACGGGTCGGTAGGGCGACCGCACATTGCCAATGTGCTCCTCGAAGATGGCTTCGTGTATTCTTTTCATGAGGCGTTCGACAAATATATTGGCAACGACAAACCCGCGCACGTTGAAAAGTATCAGTTGGACCTCTTCGACGCTTTGAAACTCGTGCAGGCGGCGGGTGGAGTCTGCGTGGTGGCGCATCCGGCCATTCAACTCTCGGAACAGGACCTGCATGACCTGATCGCTGCCGGGGTCCATGGCGTCGAAGTTGTACACCCGAAGCACACCCCCGAGGAGGTAGAGCATTACCGGGAGCTAGTGCAGACCAACGGTCTCATCGCTACCGGGGGGTCAGATTTTCACGGCGGCCCGAAGGGGGAGGACTGCCTGGGCAGATTTACCGTTCCTTACTCGACGGTGCGCTCTCTCTACCGCAAAGCCAGAGGCGAAGATGCGTGAATCCGGAATGCCGGGGCTGCTTGTTGACAGTCTGGAAGTCGGAGCCTTCGCCGAGAATTGCTATGTTCTCGCGTGCGCTGCCACGAGAAAAGGGGTGCTGGTCGATCCGGGAGATGAAGCAGCACGGATTGCAGGTAAAGTCGGCGAACTCGGCCTCGACATCGAACGTGTTCTGCTGACACACGGTCACCTCGACCACGTGATGGGGGTTGCAACGCTGCAGGCGGAGTGGGGCATTCCTGTGCTCATGAACCCGGGCGACGCGTTTCTCCTTGAAAACCTGCCTGCCCAGGCGGCGGCGTTCGGATTGCCGCTTTCCGGAATTCCGCGTGTCGACACGGATATCAAAGAAGGCGACAAGGTCGAGTTTGGCGAGGTGACGTTGGACGTGCTGCTGACACCTGGACACTCGCCGGGCAGCGTGACTTTTGCCGGCGCCGGTGCCGTGTTTTCCGGAGATGTGCTCTTTGCCGGGTCGATCGGCAGAACCGACCTGCCGGGCGGTGACTTTGACACGCTTATCCAGTCGATTCGGGAGAAGCTTCTTTCTCTGGACGACAGCGTTATCGTATATCCGGGACACGGGCCCGCAACCACCGTAGGCCACGAAAGGCTGCACAATCCCTTCCTGCAGGAAGGGTGAATCTAACGGAAGGATACACCTATGAGCAAGATCATCACCTTAGACGATGTGAAAAGAGATCCCCAGGTTCGCGCCTATATTCGACGCGCCGACGAGAACCTGGATGTTGTTGGGTATACGGAGCACGGGTTTCGCCATTGCGGGATCGTGGCCAAGATCGCGCGTCACACCTTGCTTGAACTGGATGTGCCGGAGCGGGAAGCGGAACTTTCGGCTATCGCCGGCTATCTGCACGATATTGGCAACGTTTTCAACCGGGTCAATCATCCATACACAGGCGCTGTTCTCGCCCATACCCTCATGCGCGATATGGGCATGGATTTGGACGAGATTACAACTATCGTCGCGGCCATCGGGAACCACGATGACGATGGCTGGGAGCCCGTCAGTCGCGTCGCGGCCGGCTTGATTCTGGCGGATAAATCGGACGTCCACCGCTCGCGTGTGCGCAACCCCGACATGATCCGCTTCGATATTCACGATCGGGTCAATTACGCCGTCAACCATTCCACGCTCGATGTGAACAAAGCTGAAAGCGCCATCACGCTGGCGTTGACCATCGATCTCGATATCTCATCTGTGATGGAATATTTCGAAATATTTCTTAACCGGATGCTTTATTGCAAGCGGGCTGCTCATTTTCTCAAAGCGGAGTTCCGGCTGGTTGTCAACGACAACCGTTTGCTTTAACGTGTTTCTTTAGTCGGTCCGGCAATAGGCGTGGAGAAGGAGAAAATGCTTGCAAATGTTCGTCGTATTGGTTATACTAAGAATTCTTTATGATCATTCTAAGGGATAGACATATCCCTTTTTGTTTGTTCTTTGACAGTCTCCACGCTCATTTGCTCGCCTAACGGCCTGGACCGTTTGAATTAAGCCAATGGAGCATTAGCGAATTTGCGTATGAAAAAGGAAATAATAATCAACTCGTCAATTGGAGAGACAAGGACCGCCATCCTGGAAAACCGGAGGCTCGTGGAGTTGTTTGTCGAGCAGCCGGAAAACGAGAGAATGGTTGGCGATGTCTACCTCGGTCGAGTCGTCAATGTCATTCAAGGCATGCAGGCAGCTTTTGTCGATATTGGACACAAGCAAGATGCCTTCCTGCACTTTTCTGATATTGGAGACGTTCTGCTCGACTACAACTCGTTTGTCAGTCTGAACGCCAATGGTCGCACCCCGCCGCGAGGACGTTCGCGACGGCGGCCCATTCCCAAGCAAGGTCAGGAAATCCTTGTGCAAATCATCAAGGAGCCGATCAGCAAGAAGGGGGCGCGGATTACAACGGACATTTCGTTTCCCGGACGCTTTCTGGTTCTCGTTCCCAACTCCGACGTTGTCGGAGTTTCGAAGAAGATTTACAAGGTTAGAGAAAAGCGCAATCTCAAAAAGATTCTGCGCGACCTGAAACCTGAAGGCTTTGGGGTCATTGCCAGAACGGTGGCAGAGACCAAGAGCGAGGAAGTCCTCAAGAACGACCTGGACAATTTGCTCCAGGAGTGGAAGAAGATTGAGAATAAGCTGAAAAAGGCTGAACCGCCAGCGCTTATCCACAAAGATGTAACCATGGCCTCAAGTGTCATTCGCGACCTTTTTACCAGCGATATTGACCGCGTCGTCGTGGATTCTAAAAAGCTCTTCCGCGAAACGACAAACTACTTGCAGGATGTTCGCTCGTCCCTTGCCGATCGGATTGAGCATTACAAGGGCAAGATTCCGATTTTTGACCATTTTGGCATCGAGACCGAGTTTGAGAAATGTCTTTCCAGAAAAGTCTGGATCCCCAGCGGCGGCCACGTAATTTTCGACCACACAGAAGCTTTGGTCGCGGTCGATGTTAACAGTGGCAAGTTTGTTGGGAGAAAACAACCTGAGGAGAATATCCTCAAGGTCAATTTAGAAGCAGCAAGAGAAATAGCCCGTCAGCTACGGCTTAGAGATATCGGGGGCATCATCGTTATCGATTTTATCGATATGACAGAGGCGAAGAACAAGAAGCGACTCTACGATGAATTTGCCCGCGAGTTAAAGAGGAGCAGGGCCCAGGTAAACCTGGCGTCCATCAGCGAGTTCGGTTTGATCGAACTCACGAGACAGCGTGTGAGACCTAGTCTACTCTTTGCGTTTAGCGAGCCTTGTCCTACTTGTGACGGGCTCGGACGGGTTACATCTGAAAGCACTGTTTTGACCAAAATCGAGCGCTGGCTCAGACGTTTCAGAGCCGACCGCAAGCAGCGGTCTTTGACGCTTGTGGTGCACCCTTCGATGGCGGAATACCTTCGAAGCGGCTTTATCAGCAACAGCCGGCGGCTGATGTGGAAATATCGGCTGAAGCTGGATGTGGTGGCTGACGATTCGTTGCGCACAGACAAGTTCAAGGTGCTTTTGAAGAAAGACGGTACTGACGTGACCGAATCTTTCACCGCATAGGTGAAGCGGTCCGACAGGCGGAAACTGTAATTTTTGCGGGAGGTTCATTCATGTACGCAATTGTTGATATTGCCGGCAAGCAATTCAAGGTCAGTAAGGGAGACAGTATTCGTGTCCCGAAGATCGCGGGGGATGTTGGCAAAGACGTTGAGTTTGAGAAAATTCTGATGCTCTCTGACAAGGGCAAGGTTTCGGTTGGGCAACCTGTCGTCGACGGCGCCCGGGTAAAGGCCAAGATTGACGGTTTCGGCCGTGACAAGAAGGTTGTCGTGTTCAAAATGAAACGGCGCAAAGGCTTTCGTGTCAGCCGCGGCCACCGGCAGGACTACACCGAGATCACGATAAAGTCGATTTCTCAAGCGAAGAAGAAAAAAGCAGGAGAAAAAGAAGATGGCGCATAAAAAAGGCGTTGGCAGCTCGAAGAACGGCCGGGACAGCAAACCGCAGTTCCTCGGCGTCAAAAGGTTTGATGGTCAGCTGGTATCGGCAGGCAGCATTTTGGTGCGCCAGCGTGGTACAAGAATCCATCCAGGCGAAAATGTCGGCAAAGGCAAGGATGACTCTCTGTTTGCGCTAGCGAACGGGCTGGTAAAGTTCGAGCGCAAAGGCCGTTACAAGAAGGTTGTCAACATCGTCGAACAGGCTTAGGGGTGGCAATGCGCCCGAACGGCACGTTTTCGGGCTGAATTCAGGCGGGCCACGCCGGTATTCGGGTTCTGGCAAATGCCTGATCCGGGCCTAAGAAAACCGCCGGAATTGATGCGTGGTTTTAAGTACATCTTTTGAAAAAAGAAGCGGCTTCGTGCCGCTTTTTTTATAGCACCTCCCTGCCTACAAAAACTATGCCACCTCCATTAGATACGGCTTGACAAAACGATCCATTTAGCTTATATTACGGGTGCTTTGTCCAAAGGAACTATATGTGGGGCACTATGCGCGTCGCAATAGAAGATGTTGACAAAATAGGCAGGCTTGCGAGGCTGAGCTTCAGCGTCGCTGAAAAGGCGGCCCTGGCGCACGACCTCGACCGTATTCTCGACTATGTGAACATGTTGGATGAGTTGGACCTGACTGAGGTTCCCCCCACGTTTCACGTACTGGATGCCATCAACGTGTTTCGCGCCGACACGGTCGAGCCTTCCCTGCCGAGGGAAGAGGTCCTTCGCAATGCTCCCAGAAGCAAGCAGGGTTACTTCAGCGTACCCAAGGTGATTTACTAAAGGAAGGTACTGAGGATCTTGGCCGTCGACCGGAATACCAAGTATATTTTCATGACCGGCGGAGTCGTTTCTTCTCTGGGCAAGGGAATTGCCTCTGCTTCGATTGGACTTCTTCTCAAGTCACGCGGGCTGCGCGTGACCATCCTTAAGCTGGACCCGTACATCAACGTCGATCCCGGCACGCTCAGCCCGTACCAACATGGCGAAGTTTATGTGACGGATGACGGCGCCGAAACCGATCTCGATCTGGGGCACTACGAGCGCTTCATTCACGAGAACATGACCCGCACTAACAACGCGACGACTGGCCAAATCTACTATTCGGTGATCAAGAAGGAGCGCCGCGGAGATTATCTCGGTAAGACGGTACAGGTCATCCCACACATCACCGACGAGATCAAGTATCGGATCAGAACGGCTGGCCACAGCGATGTCACCTACGACGTGATCATCGTCGAAGTCGGCGGTACGGTCGGCGACATCGAGAGTTTGCCTTTCCTGGAGGCGATTCGCCAGCTTTGCCTGGAAGCCGGCCCGGAAAACACACTGAACGTTCATCTTACACTGCTCCCCTACATCCGCGCCGCAGGCGAGTTCAAGACCAAGCCGACGCAGCACTCGGTCATGCGCTTACGTGAAATCGGCATTCAGCCGGACATTCTGCTCTGCCGTTGCGAAAGCGGCATGGAAGACGGGTTACGTGACAAGATTGCACTGTTTTGCAATGTCCGCCGCGATGCAGTTGTCGAAGCGCCGGATGTGCCGAGCATCTACGAGGTGCCCCTTGTTTTCGAGCGCGGCGGCGTGGGCGAGCTGATCAGCAAAAAACTCTGTCTTCCTGCCAGTTCAGCGAACGTCGACGATTGGAAATCTTTTGTCGACCGGATTCATCATCCGGAGAAGGAAGTGACGGTTGCGATCTGCGGAAAGTACGTGGAACTGAAGGATTCGTACAAGAGCATCATCGAATCGTTTGTGCACGCGGGCGCTGCCTGCAAGGCGCGGGTGAAGCTGGCATGGGTGGATGCGGAACAGATCGAGCGGGATGGACTCAAACAAGCCTTGGCCTGCGCCGACGGCATTTTGGTTCCAGGCGGGTTTGGTAACCGCGGCATAGAAGGTAAGATTGCCGCCGCCGGGTACGCGAGAAGCAAGAAGATTCCTTTCTTTGGCATTTGCCTTGGCATGCAATGCGCCATCATCGAGTTTGCCCGCCATGTCTGCGGTATGGAAGAGGCACACGGCACCGAATTCATGCCGAAAACGCCGTTTCCGGTCATCGACATCATGGAGGAGCAGAAGAATCTCTCCAATCTTGGCGGAACGATGCGCCTGGGGACTTATGAGTGCCGCATTAAGGAAGGGACAAAAACCAGCAGCGTCTACGGGGAGAGCAGCATTCATGAGCGCCACAGACACCGCTATGAAGTGAACAACCGCTATGTGGCCGACTTCGAAAAGAATGGTCTGATTGCTACGGGCATCAATCCCGTCACCAATCTTGTGGAGACGGTAGAGCTTCAGAACCATCCGTGGTTTATCGGCGTTCAGTTTCACCCGGAACTGAAGTCGCGCGCGCTCGCGCCTCATCCACTGTTTCGCGAATTCGTGAAAGCTGCGCTCGCGCATAGAGAAGCGCAGGCGAAGTCCGCGTGAGGATGCTCTTGTACACCCGGGTGCGGAAGGCGGTTCTTTTGATTTTTCTTGCCGCGCTTCCGGGAAGTGCCTGTCAACGGCAGGAAGGATTTTCGCCAAACAAGGCGAAATCCGATGGCTTTGTCGATCAGGAAAGTTTTGAAGGCGTGGTCATATCAAGCACCCGCGGGAAGGTCGCGTCTGTCACGCGTTACGGCCGAATGGAAAGGCACTCGCGCCAGCGTCTCGTCCGTTTTTTCGACGGGGTCGACTTGAACCTGTTCGACGACGGCGTGCATACGTCGCACATAGTGGCGGACAGTGCCACTCTTAAGGAAAAGTATAACGAAATTGAATTTGGTGGAAATGTGCGTGCCTACTCGGACAACGGTATCAGTTTGCGAACGTCCCGGTTGCTCTGGAACGCTGACCGGGATACGGTGACTTCTGATACTTTTGTAACGGTTATCACCGTGGCGCGCGACACGCTGTATGGACTCGGTTTCGGATCGAGCAAGGAGTTTCAGAACTGGGTGATCCGTCAACCCTCGGGCGTTACTGATCAGCGGTTGAATCTCGATGTCGTCGATGAGAAAAAGGAATAGCCAACGACTGATGGCTGCATGTTTAGCTCTGGCATTCACTGGCGCAGCAGGAGCAGCGCAAACGCCGGAACGGCTGCACCTTGTGCATGCCGATGTGTTCAGGCGCTCCGGGCGCGGAGACCTGGTGGTGCAGGAGCTGGTCGGCAACGTAAAGTTGGTTCAGGGCAAAACTACGATAGTCTGTGATCGGGCCGTTCAAAAGCCGCATGCCCGCATCTACGAACTGGTCGGGAATGTTCGCATTACCGACACGAAGAGAACCTTGCTGGCAGATAAAGTTTTCGTCTACGAAAAGGAGCAAAAGCAGATTGCTTCTGGCCACGTTGTCAGCACCACGGCCAGGGATACGACCCGGGCCGACCGCATGACCTATTTCCGCGATTCGAACCGGGTCCTGTCTGAGGGCAGCGTCAGCATGGTCGATATCAAGCGCCACACCGTCGTTGCCGGCAATGTTGCCGATTACTACCGGGACACCGATTTTGGTGTGGTGAGCGACAGCGCCAGACTCGTGCAATACGACAGTCTCTGGACAGAGCAAACAAGGATTCTTGCGGATACATTGAAGCTGGTGAACGGGGGCAAAACGACCGTTGCGGTCAACAACGTGGCGATTTACAAGAAGGAAACCACTGCCACATGTGGCCGGGCCACTTATTTTCGCGATGCCGGCAAGATCGTACTCGACCGGACGCCCGTCATCGAACAGGGAAATCAACGAGTTGAAGGCGATTCCCTGCAGATTTTCCTGAAGGACGCTAAAATGACTCAGGCCGTGATGCGCGGGCATGCAAGCGCTGTTTCCGACGCCGCTGCTTCGGCGCCCGGGCGTTGGCAGAACAAGCTGGCCGGGCAGGAAATCAGGTTCTATTTCGAAGACGAAAAAATAACGAAAGCCGTGGTTACCAGCCAGGCGACGAGCCTGTATCACATCATCGACGGCGATACCTATAAGGGAGCGAATGAGCTGTCCGGAGATGTGATCACCGTTCAGTTTAACGAGGGATCCGCCGATCAGGTGATTGTGCGCAGCAATCCGGATGTGGCAGCGGGTTCATACCTGCCTTCAAAATAATGCTTACTTTACGGACACGCGATCTCGTCAAGACTTACAAGCGGCGCAAAGTGGTCAACGAAGTCAGCATCGAAGTAAGGCAAGGAGAAATCGTCGGTTTGCTCGGACCCAATGGCGCCGGCAAGACGACCACGTTTTACATGATCGTCGGCATGATTCGGCCGGATGATGGCAAGATTTTTCTCGAGGAGAAGGATTTGACCCGGCTGCCAATGTACAAGCGCGCCAGACTCGGCATAGGCTATCTGTCGCAGGAGCCGTCGATTTTCAGAAGGCTCAATGTCCGGGACAATATCCTGGCTATTCTGGAGACGCTGAAACTGTCGAAACAGGAAAAAGAGCGAAAGCTGGAGTCGCTCCTGAACGAGCTCAACGTCACCCACCTTGCCGACAGCAAGGCCTACACCCTTTCAGGTGGGGAGAGGCGAAGGGTTGAGATAACCCGTGCCCTGGTGACCGACCCGAAGTTTATCCTGCTGGATGAGCCGTTCGCGGGCGTGGATCCGATTGCGGTAGAGGAGATCCAGAACATCGTGGAGACGCTCAGAAAAAAGGGGATCGGGGTACTCGTGACCGATCACAACGTTCACGAAACGCTGGCGATTACCGACAGAGCCTACTTGCTGTATGAAGGAACCGTGCTCAAGTCAGGAACGGCACAGGCGCTTTCCGAAGACGACGAGGCTATTCGACTTTATCTTGGTGAAAAGTTCAGGTTACAACGGTAACCCTATGAGGAAAAACGACGACTATGCCTAACCTAGTTCAAAGACTCAGTTTGCAGATGAAGCAGTCGCCGCAGCAAGTACTGCTGTCATCATTGCTTCAATTGCCAATACTCAGCCTCGAACAAAAACTCAAGGTCGAGCTGGAAATGAATCCACTGCTCGAGCTCGACGAAGAAATGGAAGTGACCGAGGAAATGGAGCAGGAGGTTGAAGTTGTCGAGGAGGATGACGATAGCGCCTCCGAAGATGCGATCGACGAATTTGAAAAGGAAGAGATCGATTGGGATACGATTCTAAACGACGAAGATACCTATGAATTCCGTATGCCGAAGGACGACAGCGCCGAGGTGTACGAACGGCCCGAAGTCGCCCAAACCACACTGCCGGAGCACCTCCTGAGCCAACTGCATATGAGCCGCTTATCAGAAGATGAGTTGGTTATCGGTGAGTATATTATCTGGAGCATTAACGAAGACGGCTACCTGACCTTCTCCGTCGATGCGATTGCAGATAATTTGGGCGTCGATCCAGAAGAAGTTGAAAAGGTTTTGAAGGTGATTCAGAACTTCGACCCGATCGGTATCGGGGCACGCTCGCTGCAAGAGTGCCTGCTGATTCAGATTCTGGATATCGAATACCCGAATCCGGATGCCGTTGAAATATTACGCGACCATTTCGACGACTTCACCAACAAGCGCTACGAGAAAATCGCCAAGAAGATGGAAATCTCGCTTGAGGAAATCAAGATGGCGATCGAAGAGATTACGCGACTCAACCCGAAGCCGGGCGAGGGGTACGTCATGTTTCACCAGAACGCGATTACGCCCGACCTTCTGGTGGAAAAAGACGAAGACGGCGAGTACCACATCACGATGAACGACTGGAATGTTCCGCATCTCCGCATCAACAACTCTTACAAAAGACTTCTGCTGGATAAGAAGAAATCATCGAAGGAAACGCGGGACTATATCCGGCACAGCCTGGAATCGGCACGCTGGCTGATCAATTCCATTCATCAGCGGCGGGCGACGATTCAGCGAGTCATTGAAGCGATCATCGACAAACAGCGGGGCTTTTTCGATCACGGCCCGGAGAACATCAAGCCGATGATTCTGAAGGATATCGCCGAAGAGATTGGCATGGATATCTCCACCATCAGCCGGGTTACCAACGGTAAATACGTCCAAACTGAGCACGGCGTGTTTGAACTGAAGTATTTTTTCAGTGAGAGAATCAAGAGCGACGTGGGCGACGACGTTTCCAACAAGACGATTAAGAATCTCATCAAAGAAATCATCGATGGGGAAGACCCGGACAAGCCGTACAACGACCAGCGGATAGCCGAAATGTTGAAGGACAAGGGATTTCAAGTGGCGCGCCGGACCGTCGCGAAATATCGGGAGCAGATGATGATTCCGGTGTCCAGATTGCGAAGAAAACTATAGCCTGAATTATTGGGGGGAGTGTCAGAGATGGAGATGATCAGGAGTACGACGATATTGGGATTGCGGCACAAGGGCAAAACCGCCATGGGCGGCGACGGCCAGGTGAGCTTCGGCAACGCGATCCTGAAGTCAAAGGCGAAGAAGATTCGGAAGATATTTGACGGCAGGGTTCTGGCGGGATTCGCCGGTGCTTCGGCCGACGCATTCACCCTGTTTGAGAGATTCGAGCAGAGGCTGGAGCAGTACCATGGCAACCTGAGCCGCGCTGCCGTTGAGCTGGCGAAAGAGTGGCGGACCGATAAATTTCTGCGCCGGTTGGAGGCACAGTTGGTCGTTATGGACCCGGAGAGCATGTTTCTCATCTCTGGTACCGGCGACGTGATCGAGCCGGATGACAACATCCTCGCCATAGGTTCCGGCGGCACCTATGCCATGGCCGCCGCCACGGCGCTGGTCGCCCACTCGAGTCTCTCGGCTCCCCAAATCGTCGAGGAATCTCTCAAGATTGCAGGGCGCATCTGCATCTACACGAACTCCGATCTCACGATCGATGAAATCTAACCCGGAATGAGCATGTCAGTTATCGTAGAACACACCCCAAGTGAAATTGTCAAGGAACTGGACAAGTACGTCATCGGCCAGGACAAGGCCAAGAAATCTGTGGCGATCGCGCTGAGAAATCGCTGGCGCCGCAAGCAGGTGCCGGATGCGCTGCGCGAGGAGATTTACCCGAACAATATCATCCTGATCGGACCGACCGGCGTCGGAAAAACTGAAATCGCCCGCCGGCTTGCCCGGCTCGCGAACGCGCCTTTTGTGAAAATTGAGGCCAGTAAGTTCACGGAAGTCGGTTACGTTGGCCGCGACGTGGAATCGATGATTCGGGATTTGACCGACCTGGCCGTTTCCATGGTGCGTGCCGAGAAAAGCGCCGAGGTAGAGGAGCAGGCTGAGCAGCACGCTGAGGAGCGTCTGCTGGAGCTGTTATTGCCGCCTCCGCCGAGCAAGCGCCGCCGTGTCGCCCTTGACGACAATGGTGAAGTGGAGGAAGACGACGTCGAGGAGCGCTACCAACGCACTCGGGAAAAACTAAAACGCCAGCTCAAGGGTGGCGATCTGGAGAAAAGGATAGTCGAACTGGAGATAGAAAGCGACCAGTCGCCGCTGATGCAAATCATCTCGCCCATGGGCGTTGAGGAAATGGGCGTGAACATGCAGGATCTGTTCGGCGGTATGATGCCGAAAAAGACCAAGCGCCGCAAGATGAGCGTGAGCGAGGCGCGAGCCTATCTCATTCAGGAGGAGGCGCAGAAGCTTATCGACATGGAGCAGGTTGTGCATGAGGCCATTCAGCGCGTCGAAAATTCCGGCATTGTCTTCCTCGATGAGATCGACAAGATCGCCGGCGAGCAGGGCAAGTCCGGACCTGACGTGTCGCGACAGGGTGTTCAGAGGGATCTGCTGCCGGTGGTCGAGGGCACGAATGTCTTCACCAAGTACGGCATGGTAAAGACTGACCACGTGCTGTTCATCGCCTCTGGCGCCTTCCACGTCTCCAAACCCTCTGACCTGATCCCGGAACTGCAGGGGCGTTTCCCGATTCGCGTCGAGCTTAACAGTCTGACCTCTGCTGATTTTTACCGGATTCTGACCGAACCTGAGAACGCGCTGACCAAGCAGTATATCGCTCTGTTTGCAACCGAAAACGTCGAGTTGGCCTTCGAAGAGGAAGCGATTCAGGAGATCGCCGACATTGCCAGCAGCGTCAATGAGCGCACAGAAAATATCGGTGCCCGACGATTGCATACGATACTCACCGCTCTTCTGGAAGAATATCTGTTCGAAGTTCCGGATTCCAAACTAAAAAAAATCGAGATCACCCGCGCTATGGTTCAAGATACCCTTTCGGACATCGTCCAGGATGAGGACTTGAGCCGATACATTCTTTAACTTGAAAAATTCATAGCCACAGAGGCTCGGAGTACACAGAGTTTTATTTAGTTGAAAATTATGACAATAAACCTTCCGCGTTTTTTGCAACTATATTTTACTGGAGTAGTTTCTCTAAGTTCTTATTTCTCAGTGCCCTCTGTGGCTCTGTGGCAAAATCCATGAATTAAGCAGGTTAACAACCCCTGATGCAAATATTCGGAGGAGAGCCTTGAAAAAAGATTTTCTCGATATTTCCAACCACAGCCGCGAAGAATTGGAAGCATTGTTCGAACTTGCCACCGAACTGAAGGCAATGCAGAAACGTGGGGAAGCTCACCGCCGCCTCGAAGGTAAAACGCTTGCCATGATTTTTCAGAAGCCTTCGACGCGCACGCGCGTTTCTTTTGAGGTCGGTATGTTCCAACTCGGCGGGCACGCGCTGTATCTTAGCCCGAACGATATTCAGATCGGCAAGCGGGAAACCACGGCCGACGTGGCGCGCACCATTTCGCGGTATGTCGATGTTATTATGGCGCGAATGTTCGATCATGATGATATTCTTGAGCTGGCTGAAGCCGCAACTGTCCCGGTCATCAACGGCTTGACGGACCTGCTGCACCCCTGCCAGATCATGGCGGATATGCTGACGATTAAGGAAAAGCGCGGTCATTTCAACGATCTCAAGGTGACGTATATTGGCGACGGCAACAACGTCGCGCATTCCTGGATCAACATGGCCGGCAAAATTCCCATGAACCTGTGTCTGGCCGTGCCGGAGGGATACGAACCGGATTCGGACCTCCTTTCACGCGCGCGGAACGCCAATATCAGCGAGATCGAGGTGGTGCACGATCCCCTGCAGGGTGCAAGAGCCGCTGATGTTCTCTATACGGATGTTTGGGCCAGCATGGGACAGGAGGCGGAGGCCGAGCAACGCAAGGCGCTCTTCCGGAATTTTCAGATAAATGACGAAATGCTCGGGGTCGCCCGGCCCGATTGTCTGGTCATGCACTGCCTGCCGGCGCATCGTGGCGAGGAGATCACGCACGAGGTCATCGAAGGACCGCACTCCATCGTCTTCGACGAGGCGGAAAACCGGTTGCATGCGCAAAAAGCGATCATGGTGCAGTTGGCCGCATGAATCTGCGTGAGGTAGCGTTCCGCGAGCTCAGCGACGCCAATGTGCTTGAAACGGTGCCGTATGAGCCGGGTCTGGCCGATGAATGGGACGATTTCGTGCGCCGTTCGAACAACGGCACGATTTTTCACACCCGCCGATTTCTAAGTTACCATCCGGCCGGCCGCTTCGAGGATTGTTCACTGCTTTTCCGGAAGAAGGACAAACTCTTCAGCGTTCTGCCCGCCGTGCTGAAACGGGGGTCCCGCGGGAAGTGGCTGGTTTCCCACGCCGGTAGTTCGATGGGCGGACCGGTATTCGACACCGGTACCTCGATAAAGGACACATTTTTCCTGGTAGAGCGACTGCTCGAGTTTGCACGCAGTCGCGACATTTCCGCCATGCAAATTACCTTGCCACCGGTTATTTATTCGCGCCGGCCGGGCAACTACTTTGATTTTGCTCTGTTGGATGCCGGGTTTACCTATCTTAAGCGCGAGGTATCCAGCGTCATTCCTCTTGACTTCGCAGAAGAGGATACCTTGCTGGCCTTTAGCCCGGAGTCGCGGCGCGCCGCGCGCAAAGCGCTCAAGCGCGG
>CAZTNL010000003.1:0-21977 GCA_964614885.1 uncultured Calditrichaceae bacterium
GAAGCGTACCGCCAAAAGGTCAGCATACTGGTATTCGATACCGGCGTTCATGTCGACACTGGTCAGACCGGCGCCGACGAGATTAGCGGTACCGCGGTTTTCAAAGCGGAAGACAAAATCCACCGCAGGCTGAATTCGGCCGGCCAGCGCTTTCGCTGAGAAAGGATAGGTCACACCGGCACGCAAACTCGGGCGAATCAGCTCGCGACGGCCCGTGTCCCATGCGACAAGGGTGGTTGTTATGTCTTGAAAATTCAAGCCGACGACGAGTTTTGATACCGGGTTGAGCAACATTCCCACATCGAAACCGACCCCCCAGGCTGAATTGTCACCGATAGAGCGGTAAATGAACTTGGCATTGCCACCGAACGAAAAGGTGTCGCTGACCCGCTTCGCATAGGTCAGATAGAAGCCGTAGTCGGCGCTGCTGAACTTCGGCTGCAGGTCTTTGTCCAGCGGCGTGTTGCGCACGAGTTGTCCGTTTTCATCGACGTAGAGCTCGCCGAGCGCTTTGTCTGGATTGCGCAGTTGCGTGTTGATGATATTGTCGACACCGACTCGCAGAACGCTGAGGCCAAGACTGCTCTTGCGTCCCACCGGCAACCCGGCACTGCCGTAGTCGTAGTTGACCAGACCTGAGAACTGCCGGGAGTGCATCAACATGAATTGCGGATACTGAAGATTGGCGAGCCCGGCCGGATTCCAGTAGCCCGCCGTCACGTCGGCCGCGAGGGCAACGTAGGCGCTTCCCATGCCCAGAGAGCGGCCGCCCGCGCCAAGCCCGAGAAAAGCACCGGCATACTTTCCGCTGACGAGGTCCCCGGCAGAGCCCGCATTGGGAACGGATACAGATACTATCAGTGCAATTGCCAGCAGGTGAATCCGGTTCCAGCTCATGGTAACTCCTCGCTCATTCATATCGCTCTCGTCGCGGCAGTGACTGATTCGGCTCAGCCCAGACCCAAGTCATTATCTTCGACCAACTTCTTGAGATCATTGAGTTTGTTCAAAGCCTGTAACGGCGTTACACCATCCAAATCGATCTCGGTCAACGCCTGGATAAGTAGAGAGTCCCGCTTGTCGAAGATATCGAGTTGCCCTTCCGCGGGTTGGGTGCTGCCGTTTGCTCTGGCAGAAAGCCTGGGCAAATTGTTCGCCGTCAACTCTTTAGCCTCAAGATTGGCGAGGATCTCGCCCGCCCGGCGAATCACGCTCTCGGGCAAGCCGGCGAGCCGGGCAACCTGGATGCCGTAGCTGTGGTCGCAGCCACCTTCGGCAATTTTGCGAAGGAAAACAACTTTGTCCCCCCACTCCTTCACGACAACATTGTAGTTTCTCACACGCGGCAGGACCAGGGCGAGTTCCGTCAACTCATGGTAATGCGTGGCAAAAATACTCTTTGCGGCAACGTGGGGCGTGTTGTGCAGATATTCAGCGACCGACCAGGCGATGGAAAGGCCGTCAAATGTGCTCGTGCCCCGACCGATTTCATCCAGCAGAATCAGGCTGCGTGGGGTGGCGTTGTTGAGAATGTTGGCGGTTTCGTTCATCTCGACGAGAAAAGTACTCTCCCCACCAGCAAGATTGTCTGAGGCGCCAACCCGCGTAAATATTTTGTCGACGACCCCGAGTTTGGCGGATTTCGCGGGAACGAAACTTCCCATCTGCGCCAGCAGGACGATCAGCCCTACCTGCCGCAGGAAAGTTGACTTACCGGCCATATTGGGCCCGGTGAGAATAATCACCTGGGCGTCCTCGGTATCCACGTGCGTGTCGTTCGGGATAAACTTCTCACCGTACGGCAAAAGGCGCTCGACCACGGGATGTCTCCCATCGACGATTTCTATGGCAGTGCCGTTGTCGATCTCGGGGCGCGCGTAATGGTTATCCCCGGCGAGCCTGGCGAGGCTGGCCAGGCAATCGAGCGCGCTGATCCAGTAGGCGTTGCTCTGTACGCGTCCGGCTTCTGCTGCAGCGTGCTTGCGCAGTTCGTCGAACAGCTCATATTCAATGGCGACGATGCGTTCCTCGGCATCCAGCACTTTTTCTTCGTACTCCTTGAGTTCAGGTGTGATGAAGCGCTCGGCGTTGACCAGCGTTTGCTTGCGAATGTAGTGCTGCGGTACTTTTGCAAGGTTCGGTTTGGTGACTTCGATGTAGTACCCGAAAACTTTATTGAAGCTGACTTTCAGGGAAGGGATGCCGGTGCGCTCACGCTCCTGGTTCTGCAACCGCACGATCCAGTCTTTGCCTGAAAATGAGATATCTCTGAGGTCATCGAGCTCAGCGTGATAGCCGCGCTTGATCAGCCCGCCGTCGGTCACCGACAAGGGCGGTTCATCAACCAGCGCTTCTTCGATCTCGCGCGCAAGGGTTTCGATGTGGTCGAGACTGTCTCTTATTTCGCACAGGAGCCGGGATTCCGTGCGGCTCAGAGCGACCTGCACTTCCGGCACCAAGAGCAGCGACCGCTTCAGGGCAACCAGGTCTCTGGCCGTGGCCCTGTTCGCGACGATTCTGGCCATCAGTCGCTCCAAATCGCCGACACCGGCCATCTTTTCCTGTACCGCCTCCAGCGTGTCTGCGGACTGCAGAAACTCTTCGACCGCGTCGTGCCGGGCCCGAATGTCGTCGGCATTGACCAGAGGATTGAGCATCCACTGCACGAGCCGGCGACCGCCCATGGGAGTCCGGGTCTTGTCAATAACTGAAATCAAAGTGCCGGCTCTTGCGCCGGCGCGCATTGAGCTCAGCAATTCCAGGTTGCGCCTCGTGTCTGAATCTATGCTCAGATACTGGTCGCCGGACCTGCGCTGCAACTGCCCGATGTAGGCAAGGCGGTCCTTCTTGACCTCTTTAAGAAAGTACATGATCGCACCCGCTGCGCACACGCCGGCCGTCAGGTCGTCGCAGCCGAAGCCTTTGAGCGATAGGGTTCCAAAGTGTTTCGTCAGCGACTCATAGGCATAGTCAAAGGAAAACACCCAGTCCTCGCGCTGCGTGATAAAATACTCTTCGCTCTGGCCGATCTTGTTCCTGATAAACTGCGCCTGCTCTTCTGAGATCAGCACTTCGGCGGCGCCAGCCTTCGCCAGCTCGTCGGCAAGAATATCAGCGGGTATCTCCATAACGGAAAATTCGCCGGTGGTGATATCGACCAGAGAGAATCCGCAAAGGTCGCCGATAAGGTAGACCGACGCCAGATAGTTGTTCCTCTTGCTCTCCAGCAGGTCCTCAGACATGACTGTGCCCGGGCTTACGACCTCGGTCACATCCCGTTTCACAACACTCTTGGCCGTTTTCGGATCTTCTACCTGATCGCAGATGGCGACACGATAGCCGGCCTTAATCATCTTCGCGAGATAGTTGTCCAGGGCGTGGTAGGGAAATCCGGCCAGCGGTACCTTGGTGGCCTTGCCGTGCCCGCGGGCCGTCAGGGTGAGGCCGAGCACTTCGGAAGCAATCCTGGCATCGTCGAAGAACATCTCGTAAAAATCGCCGAGGCGAAAAAAGAGCACCGCATCCTGGTGCTTAGCTTTGATCGCCAGATACTGCTCCATCATCGGCGTTGTTTTTTCGCTTTTCTTCATTCCAGGTGCCTGTTCGAATCGAATTTAAGATTTTGAAAGATATCGAAATGCGGCCACCCGATCAAGCCTTTTCTCAAACGCAGCAGGGAACTAAACAGGACGGTCAAAAACGACTGTTGGCTTCGGGCGGTCTGTAAATCCCGGTGCAGGTAATTTTCCCGCGCAGCGCTCACCGCGGCGGTCGGAAGTGATGAAACAGCCGTCGCCAGCACGAGCGAAATCTGACCGTGGAATGCCCGGTGTCTACACAAGGCGCTACCGGCTTGGGGGTGGGTGAAGAAAGAACTTCAGACAGTTGCGCTGCGCTCACTCTTTCTTGCGCACATCATCGCCCCAGTGCAATTTGGAACGCAGCAGATCGTAGAAATTCCTCTGCCCGAAGGAGACCAGACGCGCGGGGTGGCGTGCACGGCTCACCCTGACAATGGTGCCGGGCGTCAATTCGCGAGCAACCTGCCCGTCCGCGCTCAGAAGTACCGTGTGCGGAGAAAATTCAATTTCGATTTTCAGAACCTTATCGCCCGGAACGACGACAGGACGCGCACCCAGGGAATGCGGGTTGATCGGCGTAATCGTGATCGTCTGCATCGAGGGCAAAAGAATCGGGCCGCCCGCGGCCAGCGAATACGCCGTGGAGCCCGTGGCCGTCGAGATGATGATTCCGTCACCGATGTAGCTGTTGAGAAACTCATCGTCGATGTCTATCTTGATGCGGTTAGTCCGCGACACCGCGCCCTTGTCCAGAACAAAATCGTTGAGAGCAAAAATAGATGAGTCGTTTTCTCCGTCGAGATCCGCGCGCAGGACCATGCGCTCAAGGACCTCGTAACGCTCTTCCAGGACATCGTCGATGTGCTCGATGAACTCGTCCGGGGTCATCTCGGCCAGGAAGCCCATGCCACCGATCTTCACCCCCAGGATCGGCACACAGGCATGGCCCATGGCGCGGGCCGTAGAGAGAATGGTACCGTCTCCCCCGAAGGACACCACGACCTTGCAGTGCTGGCAGATCTCGTCAAAGTCCAGCGGCAGGCAGCGCGACTCATCCAGCTTCAACGTTTCGGCCAGGCGACGTTCTACTGCAGGTTTGATGCCACGCTGCTGCAAGAGTTCGAGAACACGCGGCACGACGTTCCGGATCTCTGGTTTACTGGTATTGGCGACGAGAGCGATTGTCATGTATCACCTGAAATCACGTTTGGCACAGCTTGCATGCCGAGGCAGCGCCCGTACGGCTGTGGTCCGTTTCTCGAAATGCGATGCGTGCAACTAGATGTCACTGTCCTTGAGCTCAAAGCCATCCTTAGTCTCAACCAGCAGTTTGATTTTTTGCTCCGCTTCCTGCAACTTGCCGCCACAATACCGGGTAAGCTCCATCCCCTCCTGATATTTCTGCATGGATGCTTCCAGGCTGAGCCCCCCCTCTTCGAGCTCGGCCACGATCTTTTCCAGCCGCCCCATGGCCTCTTCAAAGGTCTTCGGTTCTTTCATTTTTGTAAGCCGATCTGTTTCACTTAGGTGTTCTTACGCTCTTCTCACCATTGGCAGAAACCTGCGACAGCCAAACGCAAGAATCGAACCAGGCCGCGCAGGCAGAACCCTACGTCTTCTCCTGCTCCGGCACAACTGAATCCACTGTGGCATCTGCATGGCCAACGGCAAAGGCTATTCTGACGCCGTCGCCCGACTCGAGTTGCTCAGCCGCTGTTACCAGCGTTCCGTCTGCCCGCCGGAAACACATACTGTACCCGCGCTTCAGAACGCTCGCGTGCTCGAGCAACGCCAGACGGCTCCGCAGGCCATCGAGACGCTCACGGTAAAGATCGAGCCCGTAGCGGCTGACCTGCCTGAGCTTGTGCTGCAATTCATCGAGCCTTTGTCCAGACTGACGCACGACATCCAACGGGTGTCGCAAACCATAGCTTTCCTGAAGAGACCTCAATTGCTCCCGCTGGGTCGAGCATTTCTCGCTGAGCGCAGCGGTCATCGCGTTGCGCAGGTATCCGAGCTGCGCCTCAACTTCTCCCCGGCTGCGAACAACCAACTCGGCAGCAGCCGACGGTGTCGGCGCCCTGAAATCGGCAACAAAATCGCTGATGGTAAAATCGACCTCATGGCCGACGGCGGAAACAACAGGAATGTGCGAGTCGAATATGGCGCGCGCGACAACCTCTTCGTTGAAAGCCCAGAGATCCTCCAGGGAACCGCCGCCGCGCGAAACGATGATAACGTCCACGTCTCCGTACCGGTTGAACGCCCTGATCGCCTCGGCTATCTCCTTCGCCGCGGATGTACCCTGCACGTGAACCGGCAGCAGCAAAACCTGCAGCGACGGAGCCCGCCGAAACAGAACACTCTTGAGGTCGCGGATGGCCGCGCCTGTCGGAGAGCTCACAATGCCGATGCGCTGCGGATACCGTGGCAGCGGCAGCTTATTCTCCTCGGCGAACAGCCCTTCTTCGTGCAGTCTCCTCCTGAGTTTCTCGAATGCGACCTGCAGCTCACCGGCACCAGCCGGCTGCATTTGCCAGATATCAAGCTGGTAGCTTCCCCTCTTTTCGTACACTGCCAGCCGAGCCTTAACCAGCACCTTCATGCCGTCGGCCGGAGTAAAAAGCAGGCGCCCGACGTTGCTGCGCCACACGACGCAGGAAACCTGCGCATTCTCATCTTTCAGAGAAAAATACATGTGCCCGCTGGAGTGGTGGGTGAAATTGGAAATCTCACCCTGAACCCAGACGCTGGGGAAGGAGGATTCAAGGATGGCTTTGATGTCGCGGGTGAGCTTCCCGACCGTTACGTAAGCCTCTACAGCAAGGAGGTCTTCAAAGTCGAGTTGTTGCATTGAACAGAATCAGAGCCTACGCCGAGTCAAGCAAGATACGGCAAACAGGCTCCGACCTCCGTCTAGGTGTTTTGCGCACGCATTGTCCGGACCACGACTGCCGGCCGCGGACAATCGGAAACTGTACCCGGGTTTGTTGGCGAATCTGCCCGAAATTCGGGCCACAGACTCGAAACCGGAGGCGGTCTCAGCGCCGCAGCCGGGGGGATAGAGCTGCAGCGATGGCGGCTCTATCCCGGCAAGGTGGGCAGCAAAACCGGGGAATAGAGACTCTCTACCGCACCTTCTTCTTGTGACGATTCTTTCTGAGTCTTTTTTTCCGTTTGTGCGTGGCGATCTTATGTCTTTTTCTTTTCTTACCGCTTGGCAATGTCTCACCTCCTTACCTCAAAAATGCCGCTCTGGTTGACTATTTTTTTTAAATCTGTAGATGCCTTAAAGACGGGCGACGTCCGCTCCGGAACATGCATCACTTTGCCGGTTTTCGGATTTCGCGAGATCCGCTCGTTTCGGTGAACCGTCCGGAAACTGCCAAACCCCCGGAGCGTTACTGAATCACCTGTCTGCAGCGCGTAGCCGATGGTTGCCAGAAAACCATCCACCACGGCAGACGTTTCAACCTTGGTCAGTCCGGTACCTTCAGCCACAATGCTGATGATGTCAGTTTTTGTCAAGGCTCACCCCTCCATGTTTTCAGAAGCAGAACGATTCCTCATACACACGAATATGGCTGCCCTCTGATATTGAGCGGCTAAGTATAAGAAAAATTTGCTTCAAAGTCAACATTAAATCGTAAGCCTATGATTACTCACGAATTACTGCAAATTTCCTGAATTGCACAAAATCCCCCTGCCGCAGCTCCACCAAATAGACGCCGGACGCCACGGGCTGGCCGCCGTCATCCGTGCCGTCCCAGCTAAAGCTGGTCGCGTTGGCGCTGCCTGCTTTCGGGAAAACCTCGGAACGAATCACGCTGCCGCCCGAACTCAGGATCCGAACTTCGACCCGCGATGTCGCCTCCGGCAGAAAGTCAACAGTCATCCTGGCCTGCCGGTTGACGACGAAAGGGTTCGGATAAATGGAAGTAATCCCCTTCTCGATCGAGGCTCCGGGTTCAGCCCGCTGAAGGCTGAAGGTGTAGCGGGTGAAAGTGCGTTGCAACGCCCCCTGATCGGCGCCGCTCAAAGTATCCAGGTTGACGGGGACGACAACGATGCTGCTGAGCGCCGGTAAGAAGCCAAGGCTCGCGCCCTGCTCGGCCTTGAACACAAATGAGGAGGAAAGACCTCCGCTCGGGGTCACGATGACCCCAAAGCGCCATGACGGCACGGAGCCGACGCTGCCGTTGAAACGATAGTCGCCTGCCTCGGAGGTCGTGAGGCGATAATATCGGTATGACAATGACCGCGCGGAATCCACCAGTGTGGTATCGGCATGCAAAATCTTATCCACGGCGAAGGGGACCAGCGGATAGTTCGCCCCTTCCCGGTAAGACCGAACCGTGTCCGACCGGCTGCCGGTAAAATAGTTCCAGACGGCAAATTCGGCGAATGCATCATCGAAGTCAACCGAGCCGTCGGCCAGCGCCGCATCGATCGCCTGCAAAACCGTCAGGCCGGAACGCATTTTCTCCCAGCTTCGCCGCACCACATCGATATCGCCGAAGCGCTTGACCAGGTAGCGATTCCATATCGCGGCGCCGTAGTTGAAGGAAGTTGACCTCTCGTATTGGTTGAAGGAGCTTGTCGTACGGCCAAGATACCCTGGCACCGAGCTGTAGTAGTCATTCACTTCATCGTAAATAACATCCTCCATCCAACTCGAACAGAGCTCGAAATAGAAATATTCGTTTGAAAAGAACGCGTCACGATAGCCGAACTGGATACCGTGCAAAAGCTCGTGTGCCGCTGCAACCTTCACCCCGTCCTGGCCTTTTGAAAAGAAGCCGAGGCCAAAATCGTTGTCGATTTGGATGAAGCTGGTGGCGTCGTTTTGCGGCGTTCCGGCTATCCGCACCTCCGGAACCGTGAAACCGTAGATGCCGCGCCCAAGGTTGCGCACATAAACGTCATACTCCGCCCCGTCCACGCCCCCATCACCGGGCGGAAGTTGAAACTTCAGCGGACCCGTTTCAAGATTGTACGAATTCTCAAACGCATCAAGGACGCCATCGATGAAATCAGGCACACCGTTGCTGTTTGCATCCGTGCTGGAAACCGCGTCGCCGCCAGTGGTCGTGTAGTGAATCCTGACCTGACCGTTCGGAGTAACACGTGACTGCGGCAGATTTGCCGGACGCTCAAGCACCTGCGCAAGAACAGCCTGCTGGTCAGAGGAAAAGGTGTCGAAGTATCGCCTGGCTTCTGAAACAGCGGCCGTTGCACATCGGAAACCCGATGTCTCACCCGAAACAGTACGGTATTGCGTTGGAATCGATGCTGGCGGCAGTGCGGACAGCGCCGCTCTGACGACACGCTCTCTCGCAGCGGCGCTCAGCACACCTGTTTCAGAAGCACGGCTGTTTGATAAAAGCAACAGGCAGCAGAGCACAGCAATGAACACAGAGGTTGGCCTATGAGGCATATTTTCTCATTTGGTCTTAAAAATGAAGGTCAGTGGCACGCCGAAAAAACCGAACCGGGCACGGAACTGGTTTTCGATGTAGGAACGATAATTCGCGGGAATCGACTTCGGAGCGTTGCTGAAGAAAGCAAAGACCGGGGGTCCCGACTTTACCTGGGTGCAATATTTCAGCTTCACTTCGCGCCGGTCCATCGATGGCGGCGGGTTGCGGCGAACGATCTCTTCGAGAAACTTATTCAGCTCCGGTGTCTTGATCGTTCGCTTCCGCTCTTCATAGACGGACTTCGCGACTTCGATGACTTTGTACAAACGCTGGTGGGTCAAAGCGGAAATGAACAGGATCGGCAGATAGCGAATGCTTTTCAGCGTGTCCTTCATTTCCGTCTCGAACTCCCTGGCGGTGTTCGTTTCTTTTTCGATCAGATCCCACTTATTGACGACAAGTACGACGCCCTTGTTTAGCTTAATCGCTTCGTTCAGGATGCGCAGGTCCTGAGATTCCAGGCCAAGGGTAGCGTCTACTAGCAGAACTGCCACATCGCAGCGCTTGATGCTCTGCATGCTGCGCAGTGTGCTGTAAAATTCGACCGCTTCCTTGACCCTCGCCTTCTTGCGCAAGCCGGCAGTGTCGATTATGAGAAATTCCTCGCCGTAATACTTGAACACGGTGTCGTTGGCGTCGCGCGTCGTGCCCGGAATCGGTGTTACAATCTGCTTCTGCTCGCCGGTCACCGCGTTGACGAATGATGATTTGCCCACGTTCGGTCTGCCAATTATCGCGAGTTTGATGTATTTCGAATCGTCTTCGCGGCCAGAACCGGATGTTTCAGGGAAGTGCGCCACGACCTCATCGAGAAAATCACCGATGTTGCGGCCACTGATCGCCGACACCGGAACCGGATTCGGCAAGCCGAGCCGGTGGAATTCTGCTGCGTGCAATTCCCCTTTGTCATTGTCGACCTTGTTTATCCCGAGCAGCACATTTCGTCCGCTGCGCTTCAGGAGGCGGCCGATTTCCTCATCCAGAGCCGTCAGTCCGGTCCTGGCATCGACGAGAAAAACGATCAGGTCGGCTTCCTCGATCGCCTCCAGGACCTGAGCGTAAATGGCTTTTTCGATCAGATCGCCGCTCTCCGGCAGGTACCCCCCCGTGTCGACCAGAATAAATGAACGGCCTGCCCAATCCGTCTGCATGTATTTCCGGTCGCGCGTCACGCCGGGCATATCGTCTACAATCGATTGCCGGCCACCGACGATGCGATTAAAAAGCGTTGACTTCCCGACGTTAGGGCGGCCAATAAGAGCTACAATAGGTAATGACATCAGGTCTGAGCCTCATCAAAAACAGCGAGGAAATCGTTATCGAGCGGCCGGACCGGGACGCCGAGCTTCTCGCTCATGCCCGCGACCGTCCAGTCGTCGAGGAAAAGCGACCCGTCTTTCACGCAACTCGCGGGCAGATACACGCCACCACCGAGATCGCGGCCGGACAGCGCCCTGAAAATGTCCTGCCCGGTCAGCAACCCGGTCACGTGAACGCTTTCGCCGTAGAAGTCGTTCCTGACTACCACAAGTTCCGCATCAAAGCCGGCGACGGCGTTTAAGACCGGCATGATTTCCTTTTCCAGAACCGCGCTGGCGAGTGCAGCGGTGACAAATGTCGCCTTGCGGGGCGTTGATAGCTTATCCGGGAAGTCCTGCCGTTGAATCTTGAAATCATCCAGCATATAGCGAACCAGCCCTACTCCATTCTCTTTCTGGTAAAACCCATCGTAACGTTCCGCAGGCGCGAATTCGACGTCAGCCATGAGGTAAAACTCATCGCCCGCGTAGACGAAATGCTCGCCGGTTTTCGCCAGATATTCCGATGCGTAGTCGTCTATGATTTGCAGGTATGTGGCGGCATACTCCGGCGTGACCGGGGTCAACTTCGTCAGGCCCTGCCTGTGTTTCGTCAGGCCAACCGGCACGATGGAAACCGACCGAAGGTTGGGCCAGAGGGCGGCCAGTTCCGTAATGGTCTTCTTTAGTACCCCGCCGTCATTTATCCCGGGACACAGGACGACCTGCGTGTGAATTTCGATATCATGTTCGGTCAAAAAATTCAGCTTCGATAACAGCCTGTCGTCGTGCGCTATTCCAAACAGAAATTTTCGCACATCGGCGTCAGTAGCGTGAATCGATACAAACAGCGGCGACAGCCGCTGGGTTACTATCCGGTCCATGTCCCTGCGGGACAGATTGGTCAAAGTCACGTAATGACCGGAAAGAAAGGACAAACGAAAGTCCTCGTCCCGGAAATACAACGCTGAGCGCATGCCAGCGGGGTTCTGGTCGACAAAGCAAAAGGGGCAGTCGTTTCCGCAGTAGCGGATCTGAATTTCTTCGAAACTGAGCCCGAGACCATCATCCGCTTCCTTTTCTAACTCGAAGATGGTTCTCTCTCCGGCCACGGTCGCTTCCAGTTCCAGTTCTTCCTCGCTGACCAGGAAGCGGAAATCGAGCACATCGTTGACGGTCTTGCCATTGATGGCGAGAATCTCGTCACCTGCCTGAAACCCCAGTTCTTCGCCTGTGCTGCCCATCTCTACGGAAACAATTTTCATGAACCGCTACCCCTGGAAAGCACGAATACGACGTTACCCCGGGCGAGAAAATCGTTCAGTTTTGCCGCTGCGTGAATCAAAACCGCGTCATTGTCGGAAACGACCACATCCGCATGGCGCGCGCCCGAAGCACGCCCGGCGCAGATGACAAGAGGCATGCTTCCCACTCTAGGGTCTTTTCGCGCCAGCTTCAAATCTCGCTTGTATCCCACCATACCCCGCTCTAGCAGAATGCGCCTGTCAATGTACGAAAACCCGTAGACCTCAACGCCGGATGTATTCTTTATCTTCGGGAAAAGCGCCGGTGCCAGGTCGGTATTTGTCGCGTCGACTATCAGTCCCGTGTATGGCTTTCCTCCGTAGGAAAGGAGCCCGTCGCGCGGGATAACCAGTTTGACACCCGCCGGGACTGTTCGGCACTCCGGCCACGGCAACAGGCTGAGCGGGCTTCTCGGGACGTCATCCAGTCTGAGGGGGCCCCCGCCGGTCGTGGCCGGCGCGAACAGGTCGCTCAATCGGCCCGAAAGCGGTATCTCTGCGTCAACTTCAACCGACATGTCTGACAAAGACCGGGTGTCGGTGATGGTAAACTGACGCGCGACCTGAGTGAGCGCGCCGGGCAAGCCTTGTTTTGCCCGGGCGATTTCAGCAGCAGTCGAGGTGCCGTCGATGAGAAGCGCCTTTATAGCGATAAGCAGGTTGGCTGCCGCGTGGGCTTTTGCATTTTCCAGCGCCTCGATGCGTGCGCGGCGGTCCTGCCCTCCGTCTGCAGCGGTGCTGGCTCCGGTTGAACGGATCACTCTAAGGCTCCAATCCATCGCGCCGGCGCCGTCCAACTGCTGCAAGATCTCCTGTGCCGACACGAGCGATGGAAGTCCGAAGATGCAAAGGTTAAATATGATAACCGCTTTCCACATGATTTTCTTGAGTTTCCACATCTTCGTCAATTCAAAAAATAGAGGGTAAATATACGCAATCAGCTATCACAGTGCAAGGTAAAAGTGTCGTGCCGGTTCGCCACAAACCGGGAATGGTTCCGGCCCCAGAAATGTCTCTTGCATCACGCTCCTATTGGAGCATATTCTGATTGCTTCTCGACAAAGAAGGCACTATCTTTACGAATCCACCAACTTCAACAGAAAGGATTCCCGAAAGATGCGACTCCGCTTCCCGTACATTTTGACAACCTGCTTGTTCGGACTGAGCCTTGCCTGCTCGGCGCCCGAAGTTCGCGGTCCCAAACTGCTCGTGACCATTGTCGTCGACCAGATGCGCGCCGATCACCTCACCCGATTCGCGGACCTGTACAAAGGCGGGTTCGCCAGACTTCTGAACGACGGCGCGGTCTTCGCGGACGCCCGGCACGACCACGCGCACACCTACACCGGCGTAGGGCATGCAACGATTTCCACCGGCACCTTCCCATCACACCATGAAATCGTGGGCAACGATTGGTTTGACAGAAAAGAAAACCTGAAAGTCTACTGCTGCCAGGACCGGAATTCGCCCATCCTCGGCTACCCACACCTGCCGAAAAAGAAAGGGCGTTCGCCGAAACTGTTAAAGAGAAGCACATTCGGAGACTGGCTCAAGGCGGCTTCACCCAAAAGTAAGGTCTTTGGTGTGGCGAGGAAAGACCGGGCCGCGATCTTGTCGACCGGGGCAGACGCCGACGGCGCTTACTGGTACAACGAGGATGACGGTAAAATGGTCACATCCGAGTACTACACCGACAAATATCCGGATTGGGTGAGGGCCTTCAACGAACAACGACGGGTCGATGCCTATTTTGACAGCACCTGGACAAAACTTCTATCAGAGCCCGGCGCCTACTCTGCGGCACGACCAGACAGCAGTGTCTATGAAAACGACGGACGCCACACGACGTTTCCGCACGCATTCCGAACCGGTTCCGGCAAACCAGACGCTGCGTACTACAAGGACTTCATATCGACGCCGTTCAGCGATGAGCTGACGGTCGAATTTGCCGAGACGCTGATAGACCATGAACAGGTGGGCAGCGATGACGTGACAGACTTCCTCTTCCTCGGCTGCTCCGCCGCCGACGCCATCGGCCACAGTTTCGGCCCGTACAGCGTCGAAAGCATGGACCACTTTCTGCGACTCGACCGCTACCTCGGTGACTTCTTCGTTTTTCTCGACAAGCGGATCGGCCGTGCCAACTACGTCGTCACCCTGAGCAGCGACCACGGCGTGCTGCCGATACCGGAGGAGCTGGCCAAACGCGGAGTCGCCGCTGAACGTATTTCTTCGGACCAATTGAAAAAAGAAGTGTCACCTCTCCTGAACAAAGTGGCCGAAGATCTCGGCATTGCATCCCCCCTGGTGACCTATACGATTAACAATGAGCTGTTTATCAATTATGAGGCGGCAAATCTGAACGCCGTAGCGCCCGCGAGGTTCGACAGCCTCCTCGCCGCGGCATTGCAGCGCGCGCCGCAAATTGACGAAGTTTTTTCCAGGGAAGTTTTGCTCGGAGGCGATGGGACAAATGCCAGCCCCTACCTTGCGACCTTTCAGCATTCATACGCCCCGGACCGGAGCGGTGACCTGATGTTACGCCTGAAGAAATACTGTCTGGCCCGTACCTCGGCCTTCGGCACGAGCCACGGCTCGCCCTACGAGTATGATGCTCATATCCCGCTGATTTTCATGGGTTCCGGGATCAAGTCCGGGACGGTGAAGCAACAGGTTCGGAGCATCGATATTGCGCCAACTCTTGCGGCGCTAATACACATAAGCCCGGTGCAGCCGGTCGACGGCCGAAGCCTGACACCAGCGATCCTGACGGCACCTGAGCAAAAGAACGTACCTCAGGAATAAAGCACCGGCGCCAGGATATGGTTGGCGGCGCTACGTTGGCTGTTCTGAGCGGCCGCAGCTTCGGTGATTCAGGCGCGAAGCGAAAATTGATGGCTGTTGTGCCTTCGTTGGATGGACAGTTTTTGACGATCCGGGCCCTCTTTGCTCTGTGAGAACCTGCGGACTGGTCTGGCAGCTCTCATTCCTGACGAACTGGCAGTAATACCTCGAATACGCTTCCGACGCCAGGCGTGCTGCGCACTTTAATCTCGCCGCCGTGTTCTTTCGCGATGAGTTTGCAGAGCGCCAGCCCAAGACCTGTACCTTGCGGCCCGCTCGCCGACTTTGCTCCGCGAAAAAAACGATGAAAAATCCTGTTGAGTTCGTCGCGTGGAATGCCGACGCCGCTGTCTGTGACTTTCATGCGCGCTCTGCCATTTTCGCGCCGCAAGCATAGAGACACCCGGCCACCCTCAGGGGTATACTTTACAGCGTTTACCAACAGATTTGACACTAAATCGGACAACCTGCCGGGATCTCCGCGAACGGGACATGTTGCCACGACATCTGCGTCGAAGCTGACTCCATTCAACCTCGCCAGCCGCTCCGCCTGCTCAGCCTGAAAACGACACAAATCGCCCAGGTCTAGTGATTTCTTCGTCGTCACCAGCTTTCCAGCGTCGGCCTGGGCAAGAACAAGCAACCGCTCTACAATCCTTGCCAGATGGGCGACCTGTTCATGCACGATCTGTAAGGTTTCGCGGTATGATTCGTTTGTTCTTTCTTTGCCAAGCGCGATCTCGACTTCCCCCAGGATGACGGTCAGGGGAGTGCGCAACTGGTGCGAGGCATCCGACACAAAATTTGACTGCAGGCGATTCAGGTTTTGATTTTTCTTGTACAGCTGTCGAAATCGCCTCCGGGAACGGGTTAGCTTGAGGTGCCGGTCGAGCAACACCTGCATCATCTCGTTAAAGACGGTGGTCAGCCCGCCCACTTCATCGGACGACGTTACAGGCAGAGCAGAATCAAAAGCATCTTCGAGAATCGTTTTCTGCATCTGCTGGCGCAACCGGAAGAGCGAACGGGTAACACGGGTCGAGATTATGAAAACGAGGAACGCGCTCAGGCAGAACAGGCCCAGGGTCAGGACGAGCAGAGACCCTCGAACTCTCGCAACGTCCCTGTTCAACCGGCTCAGGCTGAACCCGAGCGTAAGGCGGCCACTGGTATCGGCGAACTCACCAGCTACATCACTGTCAACCAGCAACACGTCAGAACTGCTGGCATACTCCGCAACCGTACGGGCACTGTCGCCACCCGCAGCCGCCTGCCCGGCGTCGTAGTCTGCGATTTTCTCGCCCCGGAGATCCACGACCTCGATGAACAGGACATTCGGGTCGTTGCGGGCGCTCTGCATGGTCTTCTGCAGTAGGTCGAAGCTGTGCTCGTTGAGCGCGTTTGCCACAGCCACAGCAAAAAGTTTGGCGGTGGCGGATGCCTCCCGCGTGTAAGCGACAAGAAGGGATTCCCTGTAGTGCTTCGGGAAAAAGGTCGAAATCGCCAGGAAGACCACCGCGAGAAAGCCGACCAACGGCGAAACCAACCGTAAGCGGAGCGATACCCGCGCATACGGCCTCGACTTTTGTTCCTCCGGCGAGCTATTCCCTCTGCTTGCCATTTGCTTTTCTCCGTGCCAGTGGGTAGTCTTTATCGGTGAAGTGATGTCCGTCGATGGAAACGGTTTTGAGGGAATCCCCGGATGCTCTTCGAATATATCTGGATGAGATAAAGCCGAGCGCGTTCTCGGTGGTTGCCACAAATTTGAGGAACTTCTCCGGGCCCGAAAAGCTCTTGATGGGTCGCACCCTGGCTCCGGCGAATATCAGTCGCAACCAAAGTTTGCCGATGGCATGCGAGTCGAGATGGTACAGAATGCCGTAAAACTCGTCGGCTGACGGCGCGTACTCGACGAGCTGAATCAGTTCATTACCAAGACTCTCCGGCTGCCGGCCCTTGAACAGACTCCTCACTTGTCGCAGAGACAAACTGTCCACCGTGCTCCTTGCCGGAACGACCAGAATGATTTGAGCGGCAACACGCGTGGGCGCCGCCATCGTAAGCGCGAGCACGAAAAGAGAGATTGTCAAAGGCGTAATTCGGGTGCGCAAGATGCCCTCCTGTGAGCGAGCGACTCATCCCATCACGGGAGTCATGCTCCAGATACGACAATCAAAAGACGATGGCCAGCGAAGAGATCGCCAGGAAAAAGTTTTCTTTGGGACCGCCATCGACGCGTTGAAAGTGGACTTCAGCCTTTGCCAGAATGCTGGGCAAGAGATGCACGTTTGCCCCAAGTGTCAGATCCTTTTCAAGGTCATTGCCCAGCCTGCTGTTGGCATCGAAAAGATCGTAACGCACAAGGACGGTCTGCTTGCCAAAGGGGTGAAACGCAATTTCGCCATACCCTGCGCGTGCAATCCGAGAGGGCCCGGCCTCCGTACCTAGCCTCGTAATTGCCAGCTCCGAGCTCAAACGCCATCGATCGCGCTCGAAGCGAATGTCCCAGGCATTTGACGTCTGTCGCGTGTGTCCGGCTCTGCCGTTACGGTCCGTGTAAAACGAATACCCAACCTTAAGAAAAAAGCTGGGTATGTCCGCCAGGAGACGCGCGCCAATTCCCTTGTTGCCATTGTCATCCTGTGAAAACGGCGACTCACCGCGACCGTTCGACAAGAGAAAACTGTAATGCAGATTCGACTCTCCAAGTGCGATGTCGCCAAGAGCCTGCACTCCGACAGCAAACTCTGCATAGTAGACTTGGCGCCCACCGAAGGGATTCTCGTGCATTCCGTAAACTGACTGGGGCAGAATTGTTGTATCAAACGCCGGTGCGGCGTCATGTATTTCGTTATAAATGCCATACGGGGTCAAGAATTTTCCGACCCGCAATTTTAGCGCCTCGGAGACGGCGTACTCGAACCATGCGCGTTCAACCCGCATGAAACCATCGGATGTCGGCGGCTGGCCTTCAGTCTCCGCACTACTTTTGTGTTCCCACTCGACCTCCGCGAAAACGCGCGACTTCGGGTTCAGCAGGACATGTCCCAACACGTTGACATGGTGCAGGTCGAACGTCCCGTTTCTGGCGAGGGAATCGCGGTTCCCGATCTCCGCTTCAAAGGTTAAATAGCCATGCGGTCCAATAAATTGCTGGGGCAGAACCGGTCGCGCGGCCAGGAAGACCAGCAGAATGCAAAGCCTCTTGCTCATGCGTCCAGCTCCTTTAAGACATACCCGAGCCCGCGTATGGTGTAAATCAGTGGACGCCGGGACCCGCAATCCAGCTTATTCCGCAAATGGTTCATGTGGACTTCGATGATGTTGGTGTTCGTGTCGTGCGAAATACCTAGCACCTGTCTGGCGATGTCTTTCTTGGACACAATCTTTCCCAAGTTCTGAAAGAGGAATTCCAGCAGGGCAAACTCCCGGGACGACAGGAAAATCGGATCGCCGCCGCGTTCCACTTTGCGACGAATGGGATCGACCTTGAGGTCGCCGAGCACAAGAACAATGGATTCCGGGGCCGTGATTGCGCGCCGGTGCAACGCCTTCATGCGCGCCAGCAACTCGGCGAACTTGAAAGGCTTTACTATGTGATCGTCGGCCCCCTGCTCGAGGGCAGTGGTGAGGTCCTCGGTCGCCCCTCTGCACGTGACCATGATCACCGGAAGCCGCACACCGGCTTTTCTCCACGACAGGCAAAGCTGTATCCCCTCTACGTCCGGAAGCAGCCAGTCGAGCAGAACCATGTCATAGTCGTTGCCATTTACGAGTTCAGTGGCCTCAGCCCCATCGGCGGCAATATCGGCGCTGTGGCCGGCCTCCCGCAAGCCTTTACGGATAAATTCCGCTACGCGGGTTTCATCTTCGACGATCAGAGTTCTCATAAGCACACACCGGCTGATTCGGATTTCAGATGAGGATGGCGCATTCCCTGTCGCAGCCTTCCACCGGATCGGAAGCGAGACCGACCCGCCCTGGGAGTGAGGACAAACTGTCCTTTGAAACATACTATACGGATGCTTGACTGTTTTGAAGAAAGTGGACCAGTCTCTACCAACAGGCAGCGCCTAACATTAACGATAATTAATGTTCCTAAACAAACATTAATGTCGCAACCTGGCGCATTGCACTTTACTCTTTAGCTAAGGAGCGGGAAGGAATGTACGTAGCTCAATTGTCTCAGACGGCTCCTCCTGAAATTAATGGAAACTGACCCGTGCGCTCTCCAGATCGAAGAGAAATCCCGGAAGTGACACAACCGCCCGAGGGAACCCCTCCCGAGGCAGCGGACACCGCCTCACCCGGTACTGGGGACAGCCTGCCTGCCGTCGAGGCGGCCCTGATATCGCCGGAAGCGCGGCGCCTCGCCGGGCTCATCCCATCGGATGTCGCGTGCAAATATAAGGTAGTGGCGACGGGGATGGCAGGCGACTGTCTGCACGTAGCTCTCCAGGATCCATCGGACATCGCTCTCCTGGACGAAATTCGCTGGCTACTCAATCGGGACCTATCTGCGAACGCAGCCGACCCGGAGCAAATCGACGAGGCCCTGAAGCAGCTTTACGGCTTTGGCGCGGAGACGCTCGGTCACCTGCTCACCGACGCGGCCGGCAGCGCGTACGTCAACCTGGTTGCAGGCCGGACGTCCGATCTTGACGAGGGAGGAGAAGAGGCGAGCATCGTGCGCTTCGTCAATGAACTAATGATCGAATCGTTCCACGAAAGAGCCACCGATATTCACATCGAGCCTTCTGCCGCCAAATTGCGGGTTCGATACCGCATCGATGGAATTCTCTACGAGATTCCCGTGCCTGAGTCGCTGCAGCACCTGCACACCGCCATCGTTTCGCGCATCAAGATCATGGCGAACCTCAACATTGCCGAGCAAAGGCTGCCGCAGGACGGGCGCATTAAAGTCCGCACCGGAGAAAGGGAGCTGGACTTGCGAATTTCGATATTGCCGACACCGTACGGAGAGGCGGTAAACCTGAGGATCCTCAACAGCAGCCAGGTCACCCTGAGCCTGGGCACGCTGGGTTTATTGCCCCGCGACTTGGACCTCATTGAAAAGCTGATACTCAAGCCGCACGGGATACTCCTGGTGACCGGGCCAACGGGCAGCGGCAAGACCACAACTCTGTACTCCTGTCTCAACAGGCTCAACCAAGTAGACCGGAAAATTATCACCGTCGAAGATCCCATCGAGTACCAGCTCGACGGGATAACGCAGATTCAGGTCAACCCGAAAATCGGGTTGACCTTTGCGCAGGGCCTGCGTTCGATGCTGCGCCACGACCCCGACGTGATGCTCGTCGGAGAGATCCGAGACCATGAAACCGCCGAAGTCACCATTCAGGTGGCCATGACCGGCCACCTGGTCTTCAGCACGCTTCACACCAACGACGCCGCGAGCGCCGTGGCCAGACTGGCCAACATGGGCATTGAACCGTACCTCATAGCGGCCTCCATCGAGTGCATAGTCGCTCAGAGACTCGTGCGTAAAATTTGTCCGTACTGTAAGACACTGCAGACCTCATTCAACGGCAGGCACGAAACCGTACAAAGACTTTTCGGCCCGCACGCAGCCTTGCACCGAGGTGTTGGGTGCGACCAGTGCAAGCACAGCGGCTATCTCGGGCGCACCGCCATCTACGAGTTTATAGTCGTCGACGACGAGATTCGCGAGCATATCGTCAGCAAGACGCCGGCCAACAGATTGCGACAAATAGCCATCGAAAAAGGCATGGTCAGCCTGCGCGCCGACGGCATCGAGAAGATAGAAAAAGGCATAACCACCCTGGATGAAGTGTTCCGGGTTACGCAGGAAGTGGAGAGCTGAGCCGTGCCGCTGTTCAAATACATTGCAAAATCTACACCCGCTGAAATCGTCGAGGGGCAGATGCGGGCAGATAGCGCCGACGTTCTCGCGTCGCAGCTTGCTCGTGATGGCCTGTTCCCTATCGAAATCTACCCGGCACGGGAAACCACGGGAAAACGTGGGTTGGTCGGGCGTATCTCGCGCAGAGCATCGCGGGCCGACATCCTGCAATTCACAAGCCAGCTCGCCAACATGATGGAAGCCGGCATGACGGTACACTCCGCGCTGCGTATGCTGCAAATCCAAACACGGCCGGGTCCCATGCAGCAGGTGATTCCCGACCTGGTCAGCCGCATCCAGGATGGAAAACAGCTTTCTGAGGCGTGCGCCGCCTGGCCCAGGCTCTTTTCGAGCTTCTATGTCAACATGCTGCGCGCCGGTGAGACCGGCGGGATGCTAGAACTGGTGCTGCTCCACCTCGCCGACTTTCTCGAAAACGAGGACGATGTGCAGAAGCAAATCCGAGCCGCTCTCGCCTACCCCGCACTGATGCTCAGCATGGGCCTGATCACCCTGACGTTGCTGATGACATTCGTCGTACCCGGCATTGTCAGCCTTTTTGCTGAAACCGGACAAACTCTGCCGCTTCCCACCAGACTCCTGCTCGCTACTTCAGACTTCTTCGTTCGGTACTGGGTGTTTCTGTTCACCGGATTGCTGGCTGCAGGGTTCGCGCTCAAGACCAACCTGCAGAAGCCGGCGTTTCGGCAAAAGGTCGATTCTTTCAAACTGCGGGTACCCTTTTTCGGAAAGCTCATCATCAAGGCGGAAGTGTCGCAGTTCGCGCGCATTCTGAGCGCACTCCTTACTCATGGCGTGCCCGTGCACAAGGCCCTGGAAGTCGTGATCGCCGGGTGCCGCAACCTGATTCTGCGGGCCGACTTGCAGCAGGTGGCCGCCACCGTTCAGCGCGGCGGCAGTATTGGCACAAGCCTGCTCAATGCCCGCTTTCTGCCGGACCTGCTCGGGCAGATGGTGAGCACTGCCGAACAGACGAACCAGTTGGAAAAGGTGTTGGAGCGAATCGCAGTGGCACGAGCCAAAGAAGTCGAACGCAGTGTCAACCTGTTTACAAAACTTCTGGAACCAGCTATGATTATTCTCCTGGGTGGCTTCATTGGGTTCATTGTTTTTGCCACAATGATGCCCATTTTTCAAATGGATTTTGTGGTGCAGTGATGCCCGAAGCCGTCATGTACATCCTCGTTTTTGTGGCAGGATTGCTTGCGGGGAGCTTCCTGAGTTTGTGCGCGTATCGCATGCCGCTGCGCATGCAGGTGGTTGCCGGACACTCACACTGTGACAAGTGTCGGGCTGATCTCGCCTGGCGCGACAAATTGCCGGTGGTAGGCTACCTTATGTTGCATGGCCGCAGCCGGTGTTGCAACCACCCCCTGCCGCGGAAGTATTTGCTGTCCGAGATCGCCGGCGGTATCACCTTTACCGTACTGTTCTGGAGCGCCCACACCATCGGTGATTTCGTTCTCTATGTTTTGCTTGTCTCTCTCCTTGCGCTTGGCGCGGCCGTCGATCTGTCGGATAGGCTCCTTCCCGACCGCCTGACCTTCACCGGCGTCGCCCTCGCT
>CAZTNL010000004.1:0-15011 GCA_964614885.1 uncultured Calditrichaceae bacterium
TGTGCGAAAGAGGCAGTCGGCCCAAGGTCGGGACCAACGATGGTAACAAACAGAATCATCAACAAGATGAATATCGATTTCATGCCTGGTCCTGGATTTTGTTGAGTGGACAACGGACAACAGCAAAAACTGAGTTGGAGACCGAATATAGTAAAAAAGATGCGCCCGATGCAAGTGATTATCCGGGCTCGCAGCGAGCCATCTTATGCGAACCGGTTCGCGCCGGGTCGTGGTGTGCCGCTACCGGCCGTATATCGGGACGCCGGGAAACAGGGTTCCCCAGGCAAACCAGTAGGCGTTATAGGAAACGGTTGGCCGCAGTTTTTCTCCGGTTCTTGGACCGCTCACGGCTTCTCCCAGGACGTTCCATACCGTCCCCTCATTGTCGACCAGATCGAATGGGAACATGGTCGGAGACTCGGTTTTGACGTCGAATGTGAGAACCGTACCGTCTGCGGAAACACGGGAGTAGCTGATATAGAAATGCGCCGATCGCATGCCGGCGACCACGACTTCCTGCCCGTCAGCCACGTCGTTGATGGCCCGGGCCCGGCTTTCAAACAGGGTGAACGGGTAGGTCTTTGCGCTCGGGGCAAAGCGGTCGGTAATAATACCGTGTAATTTTTCTTTTCTGGGCAGGCGCTTATCATCGTGCATAATGGGAAATAACAGCGCGGGGTCTGTCCGGTAGTCGCCGTATGGAAAAAGGTCGTACTGACGGCGAAAGCCGGTGTTGTCTGAGACGACGCGCGAATTGGGAAACATCTTTTTCCAGGTTCGCCAGGAAGTTTCGATGAGAGGCAGTACGAACATCGGCTTCCCTTTGAGCGGCCCGTTTACGGAGCGAAGCAGCATCTGCACCCAGTTGCTGCGCGTGCCACGGTCGTAGGCGATGAGGTTGTTATTGTAGAGGAAGCCGGAAACTCCGAAATTTTTGAGGTTCGTGTCGACGTATTCGAGGCTCCCTTTAGAGATATCGATGGCCACACCTGAGCCGGTGAGCGGGCAGTACGTGATCGAGATATTCACTTTATCGAACTTGTCGTTGATGATTTCATGCCAGTCGAGGATCCTGAACGGGTAAGCACGGACGTCGTCTCCATGCACGAAGCCCAGCACGAGGTCATCATCCTGAAGCTGGCCGGCAGCGTCCGCAGGAATCAGCTCAGGATTCTCGACCGAGGGGATACAGTCGCGGCCGAAGAGACACCCGAGAATAACCTCCGTGCCGCCACCCGGAACGTCCCAGGCCGAATTGACTGCACTGGTGTCTGCCCGTACAGACGGCGGGTCGCCATGAGGATCATAGTTCGGCACACTGAGATCCGGGGACTGCGGGTCCTTGCCCGAGCATGCAAACGAGGTCCAGCCTGCCAGCAGGGCAACGACGACAACATGATGGTAACGCATGGCTAAACCTCCAGGGTTCCTGATTGGGATAAGAGATCGCTAAAAATCAAACTTGTAAGACACGCCGGTGGAAAAGATCTGGCCCGCAGGGTAGTTCTTGCCCGAGAGGCTGAACCGCACGGCAAACTCGACCGTCAGCGGGTCGAAGACGGTCCAGAGCAAACCGGGTTCAAAATAGAGGATCCGCCTTTCGGAATCGCGGAGCTTCAATTTTGAATCAGCAAACAGTGCTGTAAACTCCTGGCCCCAAAACCCATCTATCGCCGCTTTGACCAGCACGTTGTGCTGCACATTGACGCCGGCCTCGGCTCGCAGTGTGACTTCGTTTCCCGGATCAAGATTGGTGGTATTGGCGTCGGGCTCGAATCTGAGCTTGTAGCCGCCGGTCACATTGACATAGGCTGGCAACGGCCATAACGACTTACCAACATCAGCCGACAGCTCCAGATCCCACTGCCCGTCCCCAACGGGCACCACCTCAGCGTCTTTGTTGAAGAAGCCGGTTGGCGCCTTTGCCCCCACGCGCAGGGTGGTTGCCAGAAAGCTGACCGGCAACCTGTAGCGTACGCCGAACCGCGTGTCGCCGATATCGCTCGTCCCTGGGCGGGAAGGGTTTCCATCGTCCTTAAAGCGAATGTCGAAGTAAGGCAGTTGAAATTGCAGCTCGATGCGATCGGTCAGACCGTACCAAACATCCAGATAGGCGGCATCCAACTCGATTTTGCCGTTGAAAAAAAACGGGGCGCGCTCACCGTTTCGGCAGGCGCGGCCGCCGCAAGCCAGGGTACTCGATGTATAGCGCTCGGATGTCCTCTGGATAAAGAAGGAAGATTTCACCCAAAGCTGACCGCGCTTCAGCGTCCAGGGACCGGCATACAGGCTTTGACTGCAGAAAATAAAGAAAAAAACGGCTGCGAGCCAGGGCCATCCACGCTTGTTAGTCAATCTCATTCCTCTCCGTTGATACTTTTCAGGTTGCCACAGGAGGCAAATCCGCAGTATCTCAGAAAACAGGCGGGGCAACCGAAATATTCCGCTGCACGGCGCCGAAGGCACATCGATGGAGTGGGTACAAGAATGCCCGCAGGCAGAGGCGGGGCAAGGGCTCAACGCCACACTGATCGTGAACTCTACGGAGCGGAGGTCTCCCCGGACAGGTCAGTCGTGGAGCATGCTAACCTTGAGGCGCCGGGCAGTTCTCGCCGATCAGCATAATGAGGTTAGCTGTGTTTTTCTGGATGAGTTCCGTGGTGCTGCCAAACAAGCGTGCCCTGATGCCGCTGTGACCGTAGGCGCCCATCATCAGCATGGCATCGCGCGGAATCTTGTCCAAAATAGAGACGGCTGAGCCGGACTCTACGAAAATCCAATTCTGGAAAACGTCCGCAGGCAGATTGTATTGGCGCAGAGCATCCTCACACATTGCCCGGCTGGTTTGCTTGTCCGATGCAGTCAGCAACCGTAGCGGCAAACCACTCTCGCGGGAAACCGCCAGCCCCCACTGCAATGCGACGGCCGAGTACTGCGATCCGCCAAACAGCACCAACACTTCGCGCCAATCGTGAAAACGGCCGGGCGCGATCAGGGCAGATGCTGTCGCGCTTTTCACCAGTTTGCGAACGCCGCTCCCGATCGATATCGGCCCCTTGCGCTCGACCATGATTCGCGGCAGGCTGATGACCTCGAAGTTCGCAGGCAACCGCGGCAGATTGGATGCGGTCATGGTTTCAGCCTTGACTTCATGGACTCGGACGTGCGCCTCTTTAGAAATTTTCTGCAGGTTGTGTCGCGCTGTCTCCTGCAAATAGAGATAGGAAGCATCCAGCCGAATCTCAACCGCGTTTGGCCCGAAATGCAGGAGAACCCGGTCAAATTCCGGCAGATAGACGTTCAGCCGGCTGTGGGTTTTCCGGGAAAAATCCGCCGCCTGCATCAGGGTCTCCCGGCCGAGGGGCGTATTGCGAAAAACATGAAGAAGGTTGAGCTGCATCGGTTGCATCCTTTCACTTAAACCAGCGCCGCCGGCGGTTGCTGTCAGGCGACAGTACCACACCTGCGAACATCGCCGTCAAAGTCTTGATTTTCGTCGAGAAATTCAAGCTTAAATCTGTTATAAAATCGATACAAGGTGAAGAATGCTTCGATCCTGACGAAAAAGTTTAGAATAGTACACAAGCCCACCTTGTCTAAACTGTCGGCAGGACTATGCGAAAAAACAGCGACACGCAACCTTTCATAACCGCCTTGGCAGCGACAGCCTGCCTGGCAGTTCTCCTCGGCCTTGTCCCCGGCAGCTCTGCGCCGGCATTGTCGCAACAGAAAAATGTTCCGGCCTTCCCGGCCAAGGCATTCGACCACGAAGTGGCTTCGTACCTCGACGGGGAATTGCAGGCCGCCTTGCAGGAGCTGATCCGGCGCGAGCGCCTGCTGCTGGCTCTCGTGCGCAATGTGACCGCAGAAATCGACAATCGCGGTGTATGGCCGGTACCGGGCATGTCCACGACGAGAGGCGGCCCGGATTCTGAGACACTCATCTCTTCTTATGATAGTGAACTGCAAAAGTTGTCCCGTCTCGACCGGGAAATCGATCGCCTGCGCAGATTGGCGCAGGACAGAAACGAGCTCGATCTCATGGTGCCGTTGAATAACCTGCAGGAGCACCTGCTCGAGGTCATTGACCGCAGCAGGCGGCGCAAATTTGCAGAGACGGGTGCCATTCAGAAACTCATCGACGACTATGATCAGGAAGTGGACGCTTTGCTGGCGGTTGCAGAACGGTTGCGGTTGCTGGAAGAAAATCATTCTCCCAGCACCTCCGCCTGGGTACAGGAATCCATAACGGAGCAGCGCCGTCACATCAGCGAAACGTTCGACCGTTTTGTGCCGGAAGTTGCCGACACAACCAGCCGCGCTTACGCGCTTGAACTAGAGCGCATCGACACAATTCTTGCTGAAATCAACCGGCTTCTGCCGGTGGCGCATAAGCACAATCTAAAGCTGGAAGGGGCACTTTCCCGGCTGCGGGATCATTTACTTGCCAGTGTGGATTCGCAGCTGGCGGCCACACTAGCATCCGAAAGTCCGGAACAATCAATCCCGGCGAAATCCGCAGCTCCCGCAGAAAATTTCGCCTCATGGAAGGACCGGCAGGAGCTTCGTTATCAGATGATTTTTGGGCAGTACCGCCACCTCAAAGAAACATTACTTGCCGCGGCAACGCCCAATGAGATGAAGCGCATGCTCGCCCGTGATTTTGCCGATGCTTTGCAAAGTTACGCAGCCTCGGAGCTCCGCCTTTCCGAAGCTCAGCTCTCCTGGATTATGAACGATTACGCCGGCCATTTTCAACTGACCAACGCCCGCTACATCCGCGCACAGTGCTACTACCATCTCGGGCGTTACGATAGCGCTCAGGCGGACTACGAAAAAGTGGCTCAGGCACCAGCGTCAAGATTTGCGGCCGCGAGCCTTTTCCGACTGATGCGCATCGCGGCGAAGAAACGCCAACCGGCCAGAGTAGCGCATTGGTTCGAACAATTTCAAACTCTGACCGAGACACCGTCTCCCGGAATCGTCGAAAAGGCGCGCCTGCTGGCGGGTTATGCCTTTCTGCAGACGGGAGAGTACGAGCGCGCAAGCCAAAGTTTGCAGGCCATCCCGGAGGCTTCCCCGAATGCCGGCGCAGCACTCTACCTGGCTGCCATCGCGCGCTGCGGGCAGCACGACCTGAAGGCGGCAAGCGACATGCTGCAATCTTTCGTCGAAGCGGCCGGCCCCACAGGACGGCAGAGCCGGCTTGTACGCGAGGCGCTGCTGAAGCTGGCCTACATTGCCTACGAAACCAAAGACTACGAATCAAGCCTAACCTATTTTCGCCGCGTCGGTCGCGGCTCAACCCGCGACCGCAGTGAAATCGGTGCGGCCTGGGCCCGGTATCAGTTGGGCCAGTACCGGCAGGCCCTGGATGCCACGACCGCATTCGCAAAAAGCCGGCCGGCCTCCAGTCTCACCTACGAAGCGCTCGTGCTCGCGGCCCAGGCTCACCGCCAGTTGCAGGACGACGACGCAGCCTTGAACGCCCTCTCCCGTGTGGCGGACGCGCAGCAAGTCTTCGACATTTCAGCAAAACTGAATGTGGAGCGCGCGAAAATAGCCCGGCAGGTCAATGCCTTCTCGCAGCTCGAACGGGTGGCCCTGCAACGGCATGATGCCACCGCCTATGCGGAAATTCTTCAGCACCGGGAGCGGCTCGAGGCCCTTCTGGAAAGCTTTCCGTACAGCGGGCGTATCGATGCTAACCTGCTCGAGGACTTTGCCGAAGAACGCAGGGAAATTCTGGACCAGCTCGATGCCTTCGACAAACTCGCCGAGCGGGCAAATAAAAAGGGGTTGGCTAATGTCGGCAGGCAGGCAGCAAAAGAGCGCGCCCGTTTACTGAAGGCGCTTGAGACCTACCAGACGGATCTGAGAATTCAGCACAAGCACTTTTTTGCCGATTATCCAAATACGGTCAGAGAGATGGAAGAAACATACCGGGATCATTTTTCAACCTGGCTCCTCTCCGAATCCGAACAGGAACAGCGGCGGCTGAAACGCGACCTGCTGCTGCTCGATCAGTTGCGTGCTTCCGTGGGTGCGACCGGAAAGCGCATCGACCTTGCCAGGCTCGCGTTGCTTTCAGGCACCCTGAGTCGCCTGCAAGGCGACAACGAGGTCTTTCGCGGGCGCCTTATCGACAACGCGGTGCAATCGCCCGGGCATGAGGAATTCGACCGGTGGGCGAACATTTCGGGAGTCGGCATCAGCGATATCACAATGAAGCGCATCCAGGAAAGCGATGACCAGCTTTCCGGGCTGGCTTACAATACGGCTGCCATCGACAAAATAATCACTCGCCGAAAAGACTTTCTGCATCAGCGGGTGGAAGCGTACGACGAACTCATCGAAGAACTGGAAACGGAGCTGCAAATCGAACGTGCCGATCAGCTCCGCGAGAAAAAAGAGCGCTATTTCAGGGAAAACTATTTCGAAACGGAAGAACGGGAAACGCCGGCCGCCACAGACTCGGAGCACGGAAACGGGCCGGAGGCCGAAAACAAATAGATGAGGCTATTTTGACTGAAATGAAGCCCACGCTGTTCGCCGCCGCGCTGCTGTGTTTTCTGGCGCCGTGGGTTCAGCTTGCAGCCCAGAGCCCGGTGCCGCAAACGGGCGGCAAAAACGCTGGGGGCGTCGCCGGCGACTCGCTCATGTTAGACTTTTCGTCGGATGAGCTCATCCGGCTTCGGCGCCAGTACGAGCGGGAGACGGAAACTCTCCTTACGCGCAAGGCCCGCCTGCGGGAAAACGGCATCCGGCGAATGGAACGGTTCGTCGCAAGCTATCCGGACAGTCCGGTGCTGGATAAGATCCTGGTGCGGCTGGCGGGTCTTTACTATGAGGAATCCAGAAAAGAATACGCGGAAGCCCTGACCGCTTACCAGGAACAACTGACGCGTGCAGACCAGGACAGTACCCGTCCGGCGCCTGAAATCGTCGAGCCGGTCATAGACTATGGCCGATCTCTGGAGCTCTACCAGCGCGTCGTCGACCATTTTCCTGCAGGCAATTACGCGGCCGAAGCGCTCTACAACAAGGCGTTTCTGCTCGAAGACCGGGGGGACCGCCGTGAGGCAACGGAGAGCTATCGTTTGCTTGCGGCAAACTATCCGGACAGCCGCTACACCGCGGACGCCCTGATGCGGGTGGCCGAGTACTACTTTGCGCCACCGCTGCGGGACATTGAAACGGCCATTTCTTACTACAATAAAGTGCTCGAATACAAGGACAGTCCGCTTTACGATGCGGCGTTGTACCGCCTTGGATGGGCCACGTACAAGCTGAGCGACTACCCGTCGGCCGTCGCCTATTTTACCCTGCTCGCCGACGATATCGACCAGGTCAGTAAACTGGATCCTGAACGAAAACATCATTTTCCGGCGGTTCGGGATGAAGCGATCGAATACATCGGCATCAGTTTCCTCGACTTCGGCGGAGCCGAAAGAGCGGCTTACTATTTCGACCAGATCGGTGGGCGCGGCTACGGCTACAAAGTTTTCAAAAAGATCGGAGATGCGTATCTGGAGGTCAAGGAGGAATATGACGAAGCGATCCAGGCGTACGAATTTCTCCTTTCCATGTATCCCGACCACCCGAACGCGCCCTACATTCAGGCCAAAATCGCACAGGCCTACCGCGCGCTCGATGACGAAGAAATGGCCTTTGAAAGCCGACAGCAGCTATTTGCCAAATATGGCGATAAACAAAGCTGGGGCCGCGGTTTGCAGGACAAACCAAAGGACAAGGGCCGGCTACTTGCCAACCGCTCGGCGCTGGAAAATCTCAACTATCTCCTGAAACGGGCCCAGGCAAACGGCGACAGCGCGCGCTACCGGAAGTTCGTTGAAAGCAGCCACTCCTATCTGAAGGCATTTCCGCTCGATTCCAGCGCAGCACGTGTTCACTGGAACCTGGCGCTGACCCTCGATACCAGGCTTCAAAAACACCGGAAGGCGCTGGCCGAGTACATCAAAATAAGCAGGCTGTACGAGGGCAGCAGATTTCAGGAAGAAGCTGCGGCCAACGCCATCGCCGTCGCCGACGAACTCGTCAAACAAACGATGCCGCCGGCGGGCAAGCCCCTGGCCCCATCCGCGGGCACGACAGCCGCGGTCGCCACTCCGGAGCAAAACGGGCAGGCCCGCGAACTCTCGGCGCCGCAGAAGCTCCTCATCGAGGCCCTCGACAATTACATTCGCAACTTCCCCGATTCGGAAAAAACACCAAAAATGCTGGCACAGGCCGGGTCCATCTACTACGAAAACGGGCAGTACCGGGAATCGCTGCGCTATTTCAAGACACTCGCTTCCCGCTTTCCGAAATCCCCACAATTGGACTACGCGCGTTTCATCACCATGGAAAGCTACTTCGGTCGCGGCGACCTCAAGAGCACCGAACTCATCGCCAGGCGGCTGCAATCGCTTGGCAGCGAGTACGGCAACAAGGCGAAGGCCCGCCTCGCTGAGTCGGTATTTCTGCAGGCAAAAGCCGCCGCCGACTCCGCCAACCACGAACGAGCCGGCGATGAATATCTTAGGGTCGTGCGCGAAGTGCCGGACGCAAAGTTTGCGGACCTCGCGCTTTACAACGCGGCGCTGGAATACGAGAAGGTGCAGCGCTACGATAAGGCCATCGCAACTTACCAGCACTTTCTGGCCAACTACCCGGAGAGTGAACACCGGCTGGACGGGCTGAACAACCTTGCGTTCGATTATCGCGAAATCAAGGATTTCAGGAACGCCGGCCTGACCTACGAACGCCTCTCGACCGTCAGCCGAAGCGACAGCGCCGCCCAGGCAGCGCTCTACAACGCCAGCGTCTCCTTCGTTCAGGGCAATGAGTGGCAGCTCGCGATCAACACAAACAACCACTACGCCGAACGCTTTCCAAATGCCGACGATGCCGACGATCTTCTGTTCGACAACGCCGCGCACTATCTCCGCCTTGGCGACCTGACGAGCGCCGATGAAATCTACCAGCGCTTCGCCCGGGAATTCCCCAATTCTCCAAAAGTCGTCGATTCGCACTACCACCGTGGCATGTACTACAGCGAACAAAATCAGCCGGAGATTGCACGGCAACAGTTTTCCCTCGCAGTGGAAAAGGCGGAAGCGCTGAAGAAACAGGGTGTGGCCGTTGACAAGTTTGTCGCCGCTGAAGCGCTCTTCCGGCTGACCGGGCTCGACTACAACCGATTTGCCGCAATCGACCTTTCCGGAGGCAACGCTCAAAACACAAGAAAAAAGAAGCAGCTCCTGACCGAAATCGTCAACAATTACACCAAGGTCGTTGGCTTCGGCACGGCGCGCCTTCCAGAAGCAACCTTCAGGATCGGACAGGCATACGAGGATTTCGCGGCAAGCTGGGCCCGGCGGCCGATAGTGCAAACGGACTTGAACAAGCGCATCGTGGAGCGCAGCAATCTGAACAAAACCGCGGCCGGACTATACGAGAAAGCCGTGCAGGCATACAAAACCGGCGCCGGTGCTCTGAGCCAGCTTCTTAAAAAAGAGCAGGAAACTGTACAGAGTCAGGCGCCAAACGGTGTGGAAGAAAAACTCGCACCCATCGATTCAACGCGGCGGCTGACCCAAATGTGGGCCCAAAAATGTCGCGAAAAAGTTTCAGAAAACCTGTTTGCCGAAGCACAACTCTACGGCGCGTCGCTGCAGGAGCTGCTGGATGCCCCTTCGCCGGCAGGTATCAGCAAGCTGGAAGAACTGGTCTATCGCCAGCAGGTTCTCGTCAAGGCGGTCGCGCCATTGGTGAAACAGGTCGTCGGGTTGCACGCCCGCAACCTTGAAGAAAGCAGTGCACTGAGCGAGAACAACGACTGGGTGAGCCGTTCCCGGGCCGCGCTGGTTGCGACCAAGAATCTGCTGCCTTCCGAAACCGACCGGCTCAGTCAGGCCGCATTGAGCGCCTACCTGGAGCTGCTTCCTGACTTCGAGCAGCGCGTCGAAAAAGACGACGAAAGCGCAATGGGCATCTCGGATCAGTTTCAGCCGTTGCTGGAAATGAGCGCCACCCTCGCCGCAGCCTCAGTCAACGGTTTTCGCAAAAACGTGGAAGAGGCCGCTGAAAGCACGGCCGCTGCCGATTCGCTGTTCGCGGCCGAGACCGAAACCCGCATGATGCAAAGCGTATACGCCTACGCACAACTGACGCAGTCTCTGGCACAAGCCGCAGATGGGCGCCGCCAACATTACAAGGCGCTTTTCGACGGCACCCAGCGGCCAGGCTACGAGGACGCCTATTATACGTTCGACGACGTTTATTTCGCGCTGCATGACGGCGCCAGAAAACTCCTCGATCTAGGATTTGCGGCAAGCCAGCTCGTGCATGACAGCGACGAGTGGCGGAAGAAACTGGGGCTCGCTCTGGTTCGCCTCGATCCGAAAGCTTATTCGGAAAAGTTGGGCCTGAGTATAGAAACCCGATTCATACCTAGTTCGAGCACCTGGCTCGTGACTGACAGAATGCGTGAAAATTGGATGCAGGCCGGAATCCCGGAAGCGGACTGGCAGGGCGCTTTTGCTGAAGTACCGGCATCGCATGTGCGTGGCGATGGCGTGCGGGCCATTTGGTACACGGGAATTGGCGCGAGTCCCGACAGCGCACAGGCCCCGGCAGGCAGCGCCGCCACAGCTCAGCCACGCCCGGGGGCAGGGGCCCCCACGCAACCGGAAACCGCCTATTTTCGCCGGGCGTTCGACATCGAGGGCCTGCCGGTTTCGGTGACGGCGAAGGTCTACTTTCCGGGGGAAATCGCGCTTTTCATCAACGGCCACGCCGTGGATGCAGGAGAAGCGACGCCAAAATCCGGCGTACACGAATACAGCCTCACTCACCTGGTCGGCATGGGCAGTAACCTGCTCGCGATTCGGGCCGAAAGCCAAGCCACCCCGGCATCCGGTCTCGAATCCAACATTGAAATTCAGTTCATCTCAGACTGGAGTACATTGCTGGGGTCTCGGACCGACGGCACCGGCAAGTCGACGCCCGGCTCCAAAGAACAGGTGCAATCCTCGGAATAAGGGTGCGCGGCCACGAACGAAAAGAGAGGTATCACATTGCGTAAAATCGGTTACATCATCATCGTTGGTATCATGGCTTTGGGGTTCAGCGCGTTGTTTGCCGCGCAAAAATCCGCTCAAGATAAGAAGCCAACAGCCGAAGGTAAGAAAAACGAGATCGTCCTCGATGAAATTCTGATCGAAGGCCGCCTCGAAAAACCGAATGTGACGATTCTGCCTAATCGGGCCACAACGCCGTTCGAAGAGAGCGCGTTTCCGGAGCGCTCCTTCAACAAGGAAATCCAGGCGCTCCTGCCGGAGTCGCTCCTGTTCGGCGCGGAGTTCGACCGGAACGGAGTGTGGGACAATTTTTCGGAATTATCTGGCAAACAAACAACGAAGCGAAAGCAGGACAACATTTCACGCTTGATCGAAGAGATCATCAAAGAAGACTTAAGATAAGGAGATTGCTGTCATGGTTGATTTTTTTCAGGCATTTCGTCCCGGCGCTTCCGGCTGGGTCTTCATGTGGGTGCTTCTCATCACGGCCGCGTTCATGGTGGCGATCGCTATTGAGCGCAGTTACTACATCTGGGTAAAGGCCAATATCGATTCGGGCAAATTTATGCTCGAAATCAAGAAGCTTATCCAGTCGGGAAAATACCGTGACGCAGTTGCATTGTGTGAATCGGTGGAAGAAAAGGCGCTGCCGCGTGTGGTGAAATCCGGCCTGAAACTGGTCGCCAACAACAGCAATGCCGACTTCCGTACCATCCAGAATTCAGTCGATGAAGGCACGCTGGAAGTGATTCCCAAGCTTCAACAGCGGACCGGCTTTCTGGCCATGATCGGCAATGTTTCAACCCTGATCGGCCTCATGGGAACGATTTACGGACTGATCCTGGCCTTTAATGCGGTCTCCAGTGCGGGCTACGATGCGGCACAGAAATCCGCCTTTCTTGCCGCAGGCATTTCCGCGGCCATGAACACCACACTCATGGGGCTGGCCATCGCAGTACCCGCGATCACGATCTACACGCTCATCCACAACAAAACCGTGCAGCTCATTGACGACATCGATGAGCACACCGTCAAGCTCATCAATCTGCTCACAGGAAACAGTTAAGAGCCATGGCATACAGACCCTCACGCCGCCAGACACAGCGGTCGCCGGAAGCGCTTGAGCCTAATATGGCGCCGATCATGAATCTGATGGTGGTGCTGATTCCGCTGCTGCTCTCGTCGGTCCAACTGATCAAGATCAGCATGATCGAGATTAACCTGCCCCCGGCCACGAGCAATGAGGCGCTGACGAAAAAGCAGGATACGTCCAGACCCGTTCGTCTCGACCTCTCGATCACCATAACCGACAAGGGCTTCTACCTTGCCGGCGCGGCGCCGCTCATCGCAAAGCAGCACGGCAAATTGCTCGTGCCGAAGAAACAGGATACGTTCGATTACGAACAGCTGGCAAAACAGCTTCTCGCGATCAAAACGGCCCTGCAGGAAGATTATCCGGACGCGAACTCGGTTACCATTCAGGCCGAGCCGCAAATTGATTATCAGACGCTCGTCAGCACCATGGACGCGGCCCGCTCAACAAGAGTCGACGGCCAACTGGTGACGCTGTTTCCGAACGCGTCCATGAGTGCGCTCATGCTCTGACATGTTGCGCCGCAGATAAAAAAACTGGAGAAGTTATGGCGTACGTTCCATCGCGCATCAAGCGTCACGATACGTTTGTAAAAAATGCGACTCTGAACCTGACCTCGATGATGGACATGTTTACCATCATTCTGGTTTTCCTGCTCAAAACCTATACCACTGAGGGCAATCTCATTCAGCCGTCGGAGTCGCTGTCCCTGCCAAAGTCGACGGTGAGAACGCCGTCTGAAGTGGCGCTCAACCTTGTCGTCTCCAAAGAAATGGTCACCGTCAACGACAAAGCAGTGGTTCCGTGGGAACAGGTGCAGCGACAAAAATCATTCGTCATCGAGCCGCTGCGCAAAGAGCTTCTTTATCATGCCACCGAGGCCAAGCGCCTCCAACCAGAAATGGGTACGTCCTTTTCGGGCAAAATCGTGATTCAGGGTGACAAGAGCATTCCCTACAAGGATTTGGTCAAAGTCATGGCTACATGCGGCGCGGCGGAGTATCCGAATATGCGTCTTGTCGTCTACCAGAAAAAAGAGTAAGGACTCGGTATGAATAGTCAGGGAAAAGACAGAAGCGCCGGCAGGCCGGCCGCCGGTTCCAATTCGGGAAGCGCGGTGAGTAACGCCGAAAGCCAAATGCCGCAGCGCTTCGAGAAAGGTCTGCTGGATAGTCTCGACAAGACATTTCTGCGCATCCTGCTGGTTTCAGTCATTGCGCATATCTCCTTGATCGGATATTTTCTTCTGAACCCGCTGCCGGAGGAAACCACCCAGAAAAGCATTTCGTCGGTGCAAAAACAGTTGGCGAAATCGCTGAAAGAACGGGCGCTGCAGCAGCAGTACGTTCAGTTTCATCTCAAGAAAAAGAAGCCGGTCGTGGTTGCAGGAAATACCGGCGGAAAACGGGCCGTGAAAAAACCGAAGAAGCCGGTCCGGACGGCAAAAGTTGTGAAGAAGAAACCGACCACAACGGTGGCAAAAAATAAGGCCGGGGGACGACGAGGCCGTACACGAGCGCGCAAGAAACGCGTCTCACGCTCCCGGATTGCCGCCAACGTCAGCAAGAAAGGCGTGCTCGCGGTGCTCACCAGCAGCAGCAATGCCGCTGTGGGCGAGTCGGTTGCCGACCTGATCGGCGGGTCCGCTCAGGTGGCTGGAGACCTCGACAAGGCAATGTCCGGCATCTCGAATCTCAGCAGCGGACGGAGCAAAAGCGGGCGGGGAACTGCCGGTGTCCGCGGTGGGCGTTCCGGCAAGGGGGCCGATATCGACGGAGTGGTTTCCGAGTTGGGTGGTACCTCTTCGGAAAGCTTCGATCGCTCGGGTGAACTCGTCGTAGCCACTTCCAGCCCGCTGATCGAGGACGGCGATGGCAACGGCGGCGCCGTCGGACGCGGCCAGGACGACATTCAGGTCGTCATCCTCAAGCACAACAAATCCGTGCAATACTGCTACGAACGCCAATTGAAACGGAATCCCGGGTTGCGCGGAAAAATCACGGTTCGCTTTACGGTTACAGTTCAGGGCACCGTCGAAAACGTGGAACTGGTCACGTCCACCCTCGGCAACAAGAGTGTGGAGCGCTGTGTGATAAACCGCATCCGTCGCTGGAACGATTTCGGCGAAGTCGACCCGTCCTACGGTCCAACCACGATTCGGCAATCTTACGCGTTTGGTTACTGAGCCGGCGGCCCCCGTTCGCCGCCGGCCGCGCGCCGGTCTCCCCCTTCTGCTGAGCAGAGAATTCGCTCATCCTGCAAAATTTAGATAGCAATCTACCTCTACTTTTTCTTATATTCCCTAGTTCGCGCGCACAGAAGCGCGTTCCCCTGGCGCCACAACGCCGGGCGGCGTGATCTGGAACCGACCGCAACTTTTTGGAGGTTTGATTTTGGAAAAACTGGAGGGATGGAAAAGGAGCCACACATGCGGCGAATTGACCATCGAGGAGAGCGGCGATGCGGTGACGCTTATGGGCTGGGTCCACCGCCGGCGTGACCATGGCAACCTGATCTTTTTCGACCTGCGTGATCGGTTCGGTCTCACACAAATCGTTTTTCACCCCGACAACGACACCGTTTTCCAGCAGGCCAAGGAATTGCGCGGCGAGTTCGTCATCGCGGTCAGAGGCGATGTTCAGCCACGGCCCGGCAACCTTGCTAACCCCAATCTGAAAACGGGCGAAATCGAAGTAAATGTCGCTGAACTGAAAATCCTGAATCGGGCCAAGACGCCGCCGTTTGAGATCGATGAGAACATCGACGTATCGGAAGAGCTGCGGCTCAAATACCGTTATCTCGATTTGCGCAACAGCGCCATGACCCGGAACCTC
>CAZTNL010000004.1:15111-21585 GCA_964614885.1 uncultured Calditrichaceae bacterium
TGTTTCCGCGACGAGGACCTGCGTGCAGACCGCCAGCCGGAGTTTACCCAGATCGATGTCGAGATGTCTTTTGTCGAGCGCGACGACGTGCTGGCGATGATGGAAGGATTGATGTCTGAAGTATTCGAGAAGATGCTTGGCCGCAAACTGGAAACGCCCGTCCGCCGCCTCAGCTACGAAGAGGCCATTCGCCGGTTCGGCAGCGACAAGCCGGATTTGCGCTTCGGACTGGAGCTGGTCGACATCAGCGCGAAAGCGGGTCAATGTGAGTTCAAAGTATTTGCCGATTGCGTCCAGAGCGGCGGCGCCGTCTGCGGTGTCAAGCTGGACAGCGGAGCTCGATATTCGCGCAAGCAGATTGACGATCTGACCGCCGAAATGCGGAAGGAAGGCGCCAAAGGTCTGGTGGCGATCAAAGTAGGGGAAGACGGCTGGAACTCACCGCTATCGCGCTTTTTTACAGCAGAAGTCATCGCCGACATCACTGCCGCCTTCGACGCCAACGCTGGCGACCTCCTCCTGATTTTTGCCGACGATGCCGAAAAGGCGTTCCTGCTGTCCGGCGCGCTGCGTCTGAAGCTTGCGCAGCGTGAGGGGCTGATTCAGCCAGACCGGTTTGAGCTGTGCTGGGTCACCGAGTTCCCGCTGCTCGAGTATGACGAGGACGATGAGCGCTATGTGGCCCGACACCACCCGTTTACCGCTCCGATGGATGAGGACCTGCCGCTGCTCGAAAGCGATCCGGCGGCGGTCAGGGCCAAGGCGTACGATCTGGTTCTCAACGGCTACGAAATAGGCGGCGGCAGCATCAGAATTCACAGCCGCGAGATGCAGGACCGCATGTTTCGTCTGCTGAACATCTCGGAGAAAGAGGCCGGCGATAAGTTCGGCTTTCTGCTCGAAGCCTTCGAGTACGGCGCCCCGCCGCACGGTGGCATCGCCTTTGGCTTCGACCGCCTGGTCATGCTGCTTGCCGGAGAGCAGTCTATCCGCAATGTCATCGCGTTTCCCAAAACAAACAGCGCGTTGTCATTGATGGATGGCGCGCCGGCAGGAGTCAGCGAAGCGCAGCTTAAAGAACTCGGCATCAAAGTTCTCTAGCATATTTTTTTGCTTGACAATAGACATTTTTTTCCCTATTATGCTGGCAATCTATCTAATCTATCCCTAAGTATTTTTCGAAGTTACGTACCATTTAGCAGTTTGCAAACACAAAACAAAAAAATGTACATTCAGGAAGGAGGTGAAAGGCTAAAATGAGGAAACTTTATCATCTGGTACTCGCACTGTTTGTTGTCTCCTCTTTTTCCTTCATCGGCTGTACGAAGCACCCCAACGCGGAACAACTGCAGGCTTTAGAGGAACAAAAGAACGCCGCGCTCTCGGCGGAAAACACCCTGGAGCAAAAACGTAACGAGAAAAGCAGATTGGAGAGCGAGCTCAGCAAAAAGAGACGCGAACTTCAGGAAACCAAGAACGAGTTGGAAGTCGTCAAACAGAGACTTGCTGAATAACGAATGAAACAGGAGGGTTCGAATATGAGAGCTGTGACAAAGACTCTCTTGCTCTGCTCCCTATTCGCGCTGGCTTCTCTGGTCATCCTTCCCGGCGTCTCAGTCGCCCAGGAAATGACTATGAAAGAGTACAAGATCCAGCTGCAAGAGTGGGCAAACAAAGAGAGTGCAGCCAAAGCCGAGATTGCCAAATGCGACGCGGATATTGCCTCGCTGCACGAGCAAACCCAGGGCGTGGAAGGCGAAATCGCAGACACCTGGAATCAGGTTTATGCTGCCATTGGCGTTTCAGAAGCAGATGTAAATAGCTACCGCGGTGACTTGGACGGGGTGGACCAGGACCTCAACGCCTTGGGCGCGTTGTCTCCGGAAGACCTTTGGAAACGCCGCAAAGAAATCGATGCCATCGATGCCAAACTCGCGGACATGAAGGGAAATCGCATCTACGCGATGACCGAAATGCGCGACAAAATCGCGGCCCTCAAAGGCAAGAGCGCTCAGCTGAGAGCGAACATGCCCAAAGGCATGTACGATGAGTACACCGTGATGCGTGGAGACTACCTGTGGAGAATCGCCAAGAAGCCTGATATCTACGGCGATCCCCTGGCATGGGTCCGCATCTACTCGGTCAACCGCGACCAGATCAAAAATCCCGACATGATTTACCCGGATCAGATTTTCAAGATTCACCGTGAAAGCGCACCAGGCGAATACCTGGTCGGTCGCGGCGATAATCTTTCCAAGATTGCCGGCAGCATGGACGTGATGGGAGATCCGACCAAGTGGCATGAGCTTTACGAGCTCAACAAAGACCTCCTCGGCGACGAGCCGAGCATGATCTACCCGAATCAGGTTATCAAAATTCCTTCTAACTAGGAGATAACGCACTTTGGGCCGATGTCACCGCCCAAACGACCGTGAAAATTCTCAGTTGAGAATTGATTCGACAAGTTAGAGATTTTGAATTTGAGCTCTTAGCCGGAGTGGTACAGCACCGCTCCGGCAAGGGCTTTTTTATTGATAGGCAAAGCCCCTTTGGCAACCAAACCGAGAACCGCTTTGACTGAAACTGTTGAAAAGCATGTCTCGATCAGTGGGATCGATCAACTCAAACTCTTCGGCCTTGAAGATAAGAACCTGCGCCGGCTGCAGGATGTCTTTTCTGTGAAGGTCGTCGCCCGGGGGCAACAACTGCACCTGAGCGGCGACAAGCAACATGTAGAACTCGCCAGCCGCGCCCTCGAAGAGCTCATTACACTGGCAAGCCGAAAAGCTGAAATCTCAGACAATGACCTCGACACCATCCTGGCGTTCGTCGATGGAAACGGAAAGCCGGCCCCTGTCGACCCGTCCGACGGCAGCCAAATTATCCTCTACAAGAAAGAGGGTTTCATCAAGCCCAAGAGCGCAGGCCAGAGGGTATTCTATCGTTCATCGGTCAAGAACGACATTGTCTTTGTTATCGGGCCGGCCGGCACCGGAAAGACATTTCTTGCCGTGGCTCTGGCCGTGGCAGCGCTGCGCGACAAGCTTGTCGATCGCATCATTCTGACCCGGCCTGCCGTAGAAGCGGGCGAGCGCCTCGGCTATCTGCCTGGCGACTTCCGTGAAAAGATCGACCCCTACCTTACCCCGCTGTACGATGCCTTGCACGATATGATTCCGCCGGACAAGCTCAAGCGCTACATCGAATCGGGCATCATCGAAATCGTGCCTTTGGCTTACATGCGCGGCCGAACTCTGAACGACGCCTTCGTCATCCTGGACGAAGCGCAAAACACCACCTTCAACCAGATGAAGATGTTCCTGACTCGGCTGGGGATCAATGCAAAGTCGATCATCACCGGCGACGTGACGCAAATCGATTTGCCCGATGCCGGCGCCTCCGGCTTGGTTCAGGTGCAGGCGATCCTGCCGGACATCGAGGGCATCGAGTTTGTTTACATGCACGACTGCGACGTCGTGAGGCATCGACTGGTGCGCGAAATCATCAAGGCCTATGACTCCTTTCAGGGTCGTAACGCGCACGCGGGAAAACAGAATTCGTGAAGAATCAAAACCTCAAATACAAGATCCGCAAATCCATCCAGCAGGCGCTGGACGCGATACAGGAGAACCAATTCTGGCGAAATGCGGTGCAGAGCGGCATCGTCGCGGCTTCGATTTTCGGCACAGCCTTCATGTTCCCGTCGTCACAATCGATCCAGTTCTCGGGGTTCAAGGACGGCGACGTCTACACTGGCAAAGAGATTATTGCGCCTTTTACCTTCTACATCAACAAGAGCGAAGAAGAAGTCGCCAACGACAGAAAAGCCGCCGCTGAAAAGATTCCGCTGGTCTTCATCAAGGTCGACAGCGTCGAAAAGTCATCCCTCGCCGCTTTGGCAAATCTCTTCGATGGCCTGAAAGAAATCCAGGAACTCGCGGTCCCGGACACGATCAAACTCAAGCGGCTGCGCGACCTGCTCGACGCGCGCTCTATCATTATCGACGGCAACAATCTCCCCTACCTGATCAGCCAACCTATCCTGCCCGTGGAGACGCGGGGTAGGAAAAAGAACGCACGGGAACGTCTGGTGAAAACCGCGACCGACCTGTTTCAGCAAACGTTGCGCAGAATTATTATCGACATCCACGCAATCGGACTGCTCGATAGAAACGGGAGTGACATTCCGCCCTACGTGGCCAAAATCTCGGTGGTTTCCAGCGAAGGTGAAATTCTGGAAAACCTGGAACGTTTCTACACCCGGGACAAATCCAATGAGGTCGTGCTCGAGAAACTCCGCCAGAAACTCCCGGACAACGAGGTCGCGGTGAAAGTCGGTTATCCCATCATCACCGCCTGCCTGCGGCCCAACCTGTTCCTCGACCAGGCCACCACCGATAAGCGAATCAATAATGCCGTAGCAACTGTGGCGCTGTCGAAAGGCCTCGTTCTCGAAAATGAACGCATCCTCGACCGGCACGAAGTCATCACCCCGCAGATTCTGGAAAAACTGAATTCGCTGGCCGCTGCCAAGGCAGAACGGGAGACCAATGAGGGTGGGGCCAAACTGATTCTGCCCTATGTGGGACAGATTCTTCTAATCGCCCTGGCCTTCTCATTCTCGCTCATGTTTCTATCGGTCTCTCGACCAAATGTTTTCACCAGTCTCAAGCGCATGTCGATGATTTTTTTCATCTTCATGCTGGTGGTTACGGCTACTTTCTTAATAACCCGTTACGGTTTTTCGACAAATCTTCGCTACCTCATTCCCATCTCGATCGCGTCAATGCTGCTGACGATATTTTTCGATAACCGCACCGCCTTTATGGGCACGGTCTCATTGAGTATAATTATCGGCGCGATGTATGGCAACGACTTCGGCCTCCTCTTCATCTCGTTGTTTGTCGGCACGATCTCAACTTTTTCCGTACGTGAAATCCAGGCCCGAAACTGGATTCTCAAAGGTATTCTCTATATCTCCGGGGCGTATATCCTGTCCACCGGCGCAGTGGAACTATACAAACATACCGACTTCGACCAGATCTGGAACATCTGGACCTACGGCTTGATCAACGGGTTGCTGTCCCCCATCCTCGCCTATGGTCTGATGATTATTTTCGAATTTATTTTTCAAATGACCACCAACTCCACCCTGCTGGAACTCTCCGATCTGAACAAATCCTTGCTGCGCGACCTCGCCATTCGGGCGCCCGGTACCTACCACCATAGCATTATGGTGGGCAATCTTTCTGAAGCGGCCGCAGAAGCTATTGGCGCCAACGCCCTGCTGACCCGTGTTGGGGCCTACTACCATGATATCGGCAAAATGGAAAAGCCCGAGTACTTCGTCGAGAATCAAAAGGCTGGAAAGAATCCGCACGAAAAACTGACCCCGACGATGAGCTGCCTGATTCTGATCAATCACGTAAAAAAGGGGCTGGATATCGCCGAGGAGCACAATCTTCCCTATGAAATTCGTTCCTTTATTCCGCAACATCACGGCACCAACCTGATCAGGTACTTCTACCAGAAAGCGATCGAGAGCAGTAGCGAGAACGAGGTGGACGAAGCCAACTTTCGTTATCCCGGGCCACCGCCCCGGACGAAGGAAGCAGGCATCATCATGCTCGCCGATGCGGTTGAAGCCGGGTCCCGCGTGTTGAAGGACCCTTCTGTCAGCCGAATTCGCAGCATGATCGACTCTCTTATACACGAACGACTGCTGGAGTCGGAGTTTGACGAATGCCCGCTGACAATCCGTGATTTGAAAGCGATTAGGGAAAGTTTTGTCAAGACCCTTGCCGGAATGTTTCATGGAAGGATCGAGTATCCCAAGAGTGAGGATAAAGCTGCAAAGAAAACGAACAAAAGAAGCGCCGAAACTCGCGTTTGAACTCTTCGACGAGCAACGGCACGAAATCGAGGTGGGCGATCTGTCTGAACTGGCGCAGATGGTCTGGACTCAGGAAGCGGAGTCCGATGGCCAGGTCACGGTCGTGCTCGTGGACGACGCGCAGCTGGTGGGGCTCAACCGACGCTATTTGCAGCGCGACACTTTGACCGATGTCATTGCGTTTACGCTTTCGGAGCCGAAGGCGCCGCTGCTCGAAGGAGAAATTTACATCAGCGTGGACAGAATCTGTGAAAATGCGCAGGCATACAAAACCGAACCAACGCTGGAATTGCATCGTGTAACCGTGCACGGGCTACTGCACCTCATCGGTTACGAAGACGGCACCACAGAAGAAAAAAACATCATGCACGCGCTCGAAGACCAGTATCTTCGCGTCGAGCGCGGCACCACTGTAAGGAGCTAACCAACCCTTTGGATATCGCAAGTTTATATCCCCTGATTCTATTTATCTTAGCGTCCTTAATCATCCACATGCTCGTGTGTGCGGCGGCCAGCGCATTTGAACAGCTCAAAGATATAGCCGTCGACTTTTCCGGCGTTCCGGAGACGCGGGCGCAACG
>CAZTNL010000005.1:0-19857 GCA_964614885.1 uncultured Calditrichaceae bacterium
AACGTGCGGAGCATGGACTGGAAAAACTACATGTCCGTCGACGGCACGCTGGCGGTCGACAGCTTTGTCAGTTCGCCGCACTTTCGCCATTCCAAGTATGTGGCGCTCAAGACCAAAGATGCGATCGTCGACAGGTTTCGTCAGGAGTTTCGCCGACGTCCGTCCGTAGATGTCGTCCGTCCGGATCTCCGGGTCAACGTTCACATCGCGCAGGAGGCGTGCACGATTTCGCTCGACAGCTCAGGCGATTCGCTGCACAAGCGGGGCTACCGCTTGCAAAAACACATCGCGCCGCTAAACGAAGCGCTGGCGGCGGGTCTTGTGCTGCTCTCGGGTTGGGATCGAGCGACCCCGTTCCTGGACCCGATGTGCGGCTCCGGCACCATTCCGATTGAAGCCGCTATGATAGCGGGAAACATTGCTCCGGGGTTGGGCCGCGGCTATTTTGGCTTTATGACCTGGCCGGATTTCGATCGCGCTGCCTGGGAACGAATTCTGGAGGAAGCGCGCGCCGATATCAGGGATTGTCGCCAGCCCGTTGTTGCCAGCGACCGTTCCGAGCGCGCTTGCAAGGTGGCTGAGGCCAACATCAAACGGGCCGGACTGCGGACGCGGATCAATCTCACCCAAACTGACTTTGCGGACATCGAGGCGCCGCCCGGCCCCGGCATTCTTGTGATGAATCCACCGTACGGCGAGCGCATGCGCCCTGAAGATATTTTCGACGCTTACCACCGGATTGGCGACACGCTGAAGCAAAATTTTTCAGGTTACGAAGCCTGGATTCTCAGTTCGAACAGACAAGCCTTCAAGCGCGTCGGTCTGCGAGCGACGAAAAAACTGACCGTATTCAATGGTCCGCTTGAGTGCCGGTTTCAGAAGTTCAGTATGTATGTGGGCAGCAAAAAGAGCAAGTACCAGGTATGATTACTGGCTCAGCTCGAACTTTCGAGCCTGACCCGCGGTTCGGAGCAAAACTGCCGGACCGTTTTCAGGCAGGAGCACTTATGGAACGATTTTGGGGAACCAGCGGCTGGGAGAGCGCCTTTGTGTTTTTCAAGCACGAGGACGAAGGGGCGGGCCCGGCAATGGCGGCCGAGTTTGGGGAGATGGTCCGGTCATGAATCAGCCTGGTGCCACCACGCACCTTTTCTACGACCTGGAGACAACCGGTCTGAACCATGCGTTCGACCAGGTCTTGCAGTTCGCCGCGATCCGGACCGATCTGGCGTTAGCCGAAATCGACCGCGTCGAGATTCTGGTAAAGCTACGGCCGGATGTAGTGCCCTCTCCGGCTGCCACAATGGCTCACTGCATCACGCCGCAGCGAGTGGCAACGGGGAAGCCGGAGGTTGAGGCGATACGGCAGATTCATGCGCTCCTCAACGAGCCCGGTACCATGAGCCTTGGTTACAACACGCTGCGGTTCGATGACGAGTTCCTGCGCTTTGCTTTCTACCGGAACCTGCTGCCACCCTACACACACCAATACGCCAACGGCTGCGGCCGGATGGATTTGCTTCCCATCGTAACCATGTACTGGTTGTACTGTCACGACGCCCTGGTCTGGCCGGAGATCGACGGCAAAGTCTCGCTTAAGCTGGAGAATCTCAAAGAGGCCAACAATCTGACACAGGGCGTTTCCCACGATGCGCTCGTGGACGTGGAAGCGAGCGTGGCGTTGGCGCGAGTGCTTGCGGACGAGGTCGATGTGTGGACTTATGTCGTCGACTTTTTCAACAAGGGTGTCGACCGGGCCCGGATCGAGCAACTGGAGCGTTTCAGCGGGAAACTTCCGGAGACGTACCGGTTCGGATTGCTGGTGGATATCGGCATCGGGGCAGAGCACAACTTTCAGGCGCCCGTGCTTCATATCGGCACGTCGGATACCTACCGGAACCAGTCGCTCTGGCTACGTCTCGACCGGGAGGAGTTGCAGGAAACCACGTCTGCTGATGTTTCCGGGAACACGTGGGTATTGCGCAAAAAATTCGGCGAGCCCGGCATTATCTTGCCGCCGAAAACGCGCTACCTGGAAAAGTTGAGGGAAGCGACGCAGGAGGTGCTGGCGACCAACAAGAGCTGGTTGGAGGAAAACCCGGATATTCTGCAGGAGATTTCACGTTACTACCAGGCGTTTCGCTATGAATCTGTGCCGGACGCAGATGTGGATACGGGTTTATACCAGAGCGATTTTCTTTCGGACTCCGAGCTTGAACTCTGCAAACGGTTTCATCTTGCCCCGCTGGAAGAAAAAGTTGAAATGGTCTCGGCCTTCGACCGGCCGGAATTACGGCAGCTCGGCGTCCGTTTGCTGTACCGGAACTACGGCGCTCAAATCGGCAATGCCTTTGCCTCAGAGATCGCCGGTTACCGCTACCAGGTCAATCCCGTTTTCGAGCAGGAGGCCCTGGTCGATTATCGCTGCAGACAAAAACTGACCCCGTCCCGCGCGCTCGCAGAGATTCGCGACCTGAAAGGGAAAACCGACCTTGCCGAACGCCAGCAACGCGCACTCGCAGCGCTGGAACAATATCTTCTGGAGCAATTCCCGGAGGCAGCCATGCGATGAAGGCCGTGAGCAGAGAATTGAGTTTTAAAGCGGGCGACAGCCCCGGCGCGGTCAGCGCCCCGCTCCTGCGACCGGATAAGGCGGAGTGGGTACTCGTTCTGGGACACGGCGCCGGCGCAGACTAAATCTATCAGTTAACGGGGAGACTCAGTATGAAAATAGACGGTAGCATCGAGGTGGCAGCTGAGCAGCAGGTGTTGTGGGATCTTTTGCAGGACCCTGAGTTTTTGAAAGAGATCATGCCTGGATGCAAGGAAATGCGAAAGATTTCCGAAGACGAATTCGAAGGCAGTATCGGCGCCAAGGTCGGCGCGATTGCGAGCCAGTACACGGCCCGGTTTACCGTTCACGATATGAACCCGCCGCACAGCTACTCCTTGAAGATGGAAGGAAAAGGGAAAGGCGGGTTTGTCAGCGGCGACACCAAAGTCGAACTGCTGCCTGTTGAAAACGGCACTGAATTACGGTACGAAGGTGAAGTCAGCATGGGAGGAACCATCGCCCGAATCGGCCAGCGGCTGGTAGATGCGGCCGCCAAAATGCTCTTGAAGCAGGGCTTCAATGCATTGAAGAAGAAAGTTGAAGAGCGGACTCGCGACTCTTGAAAAGGGGGAAGTATATGAACAGAACGCACCGACGCGCTCTCAAGCCTGTGATCGGCATCAGCCTTCTTTTTTTCCTGGGGCCACTGCCGGCGCCCTCTCAGCCACGGCCGGGTGTCACCGAAGAGATCGAGCGCGAGATTTTCCGGCTGACAAATAAGGAACGTCGCGCCCGCGGCCTGCCCGCACTCGAAGCAAATCCGGACCTGCGCAAGCTCGCGCTCATGCAGAGCGGAAACATGCAGAGCAAGGTTTTCTTTTCACACGTCGACCATAAGGGCCGCAGTCCTGAGGATAGGAAACAGGAGGTTTTCCCAAGACTGTTCGGCAGCGTCGGCGAAAACATCGCCTACGTGCACGGGGTGCGGTCTTCAGAACTCGCAGCGAAATTCATCGACCTCTGGATGAATTCACCCGGACACCGCGAAAACATGCTGCGCGCCTCCTTCGGGTATCTCGGAGTCGGAGTGGTCGCCAGGGAAGGCATGTTTTACGCGACTCAGGTATTCGGCGACCTTGCGGCTCGCCTGGAAAAGGCTGTCGCCCGCAACTACAGGTACGGCAGCGAACATGTTTTCAGCTTCAAGTTCCTCGGGAAGTTTCCTAAGAGCAAGATCTCCGTTTTTGTCCGCTTTCCGGATTCGAGTGCACGCTTCCACCTGACGGAAAACCGGTATTATACGGGAATGGGCGTTTACAAACCAGAGTGGCACGGCGATACCTTCCGCGTGCGAATTAAATTCGACAAAGGGCATGGCGTTTACACGCTGCACGTCGGAAGTTATGGCGCCTACTACGCCGGAGGTCTGGGATTGCGGGTAGAGTGAATCCGGTCGAAGCCTGTAGAAACTTTTCGCACTGTGCTACGTTCTAAGAAAAGTCAAATCTAAGAATGCAGGCTCCGGGCGGTCATCGCTTAATGCGTAACACAGGGAGAGCGCTGCATCTATCAGTTTTCTTGGGAGAGGATCATGATTCAAAGAGTTTTTCGGCTAACCGGTATTTTGTCTCTGTTTTTGCTGTTATTGGGCAGCGCCTACGCGCAGGACGGCAAGCTCTACACCCTCGATGAGTGCATCCAAATCGGACTCAAACACAACTCGGAGTTCCGAAATGCCGCCAATCGCGTTGACCGCTCCGGCGCGGATGTGCGCGCCTCCTATGCCACCATTCTGCCACAAGTGACGTCAACGTTTCAGTCCGGCAAAAACGCCCGCGGCCGCTCTCAGAATGCGCAGGAGATTACCCAGTTCGTGCCTTTGACCCTGACCGACGTCAACGGAACCCGGCAAAGTATTCTCGCGACCAAGCTCGACCCGGCTACCGGCGGACCCGTCATCGACCGCATCGAGTTTTCATCGCCAACACTTTCGTTTTGGGACCACACCATGACGCTGCGCTACAGCCAAACGCTATTCGATTTTGGCCGCTCGTGGAACACGATCAAGCAGGCCAAGGCCTCTTTTTCGTCGTCCTCCCAGGCGTTGACGGCTGCCAGGCAAAAAGTATATGCCGACGTCAAACAACGCTATCTCGAACTGCTCAAGGCGCTGAAGCTGCAGCAGGAGTATACCGAAGCAGTTGCCCGCAGCCAGGAAGAACTGGAAAAAACGCAGAGCATGTTTGAAATCGGTTCTGTTGCGCAGATTGACGTGTACCGCCAGGAGGTTACTCTGGGAACCGACAAGATCAATCTGATAAACCAGCAGAATGTGGTAAAGATTGCCCGCGCCAATCTCAACGTGGCCATGGGGCGGGACGCGGAAGAGCCTATTCGTGTCGCCGATGTGCCGCCGGTTGCCAGCGGGCCCGGAGTTCCGCTGGACAAAGCGTACGAAATTGCTGAAGAAAACAATCCCGATTTGCAGCGGTTCAGGTTCGATATGAAAAGCGCAGAATACGGGCGGAAAGTCGCGAAAGGCAGTTTCATGCCTTCCATTGGCGTGGGGGCCACGTACTCACGCAACAACGAACAACTCGATCGCGTTTACGGCGGGTTCGACAAGAACTACTTCTTATCTGCGGGCGCAACGGTTACGTTCAACATTTTTAACGGCTTCGCCGATGTTGCCGAGGTTCACCGGCAGACGGCAAACTATTCGATTGCGAAGGAAAACTGGATCTCGGAACGCCACAACCTGCATCTGAAGGTCAAGCAGGCCTATCTCAATTTGCAGGGGTATAATGAGATCGCGAAGATCAATGAGACCATCCGGCGATCCGCCGAGGAAGAATACCGGCTCGCACAGGAGCGCTACCGCGTCGGCGCGGGGACCCAGCTCGAAGTCACCGAAGCCCAGGTTTCGCTGACGCGGGCGCGGGTGCAGGTGGTCAGCTCGAGGTACGACGCCATGATCGCCGAAGCACAACTGGCGGCAGCGATGGGCACCGTCGACAAGACCGCGGAGCAATAAAATCAGAGCAGATTTCCACGCAAACTCTCTCAGTACTTAGGGCCGGCAAGCGCCGGCCCTTCCCTTTCTCCCGGGGAACTTTTTCTTGCTTATCTCGCAGAAATTGACTATTTTCAACGCTACGAAAATCCTGAATAATAGAGATTTAACGAACTTCTATGTTTCGTTGACGCCGTGCAGAACAGAACCGAATTTCAACTCCGTGAGTGGCAGAAACAGCTGGACTCGCGTCTGGTCGGGTTTGTTGACTCACAGGAACCTGTGAGTCTTTACGCGCCGATCCGCTATGTTCTCGAAAGCGGTGGCAAGCGTATTCGCCCGGTGATGCTTTTGTTGTGTTGCGAGGCCGTCGGCGGCGATGTCGAAGAGGCATGGGACGCCGCCCTCGCCGTAGAGCTGCTGCACGATTTTACTCTGGTGCACGACGACATTATGGACGAAGACGACACGCGCCGCGGCAGGCCCACGGTGCATAAACGCTGGTCGCGTGATATCGCCATTCTTGCAGGCGACGGCTTGTTTTCCCTCGCCTACCGAAGTCTCCTGAAGACGCGCTCGCCCCGGCTGCATGAGATTCTGAACGTTTTTAACGAAGGGGTCCTGGCGGTCTGCGAGGGACAGGCCTTCGATATGGAATTCGAGGCGAGAGCCGAGGTGAGTCTGTCCGATTATCTGGGAATGATCGGTCGCAAGACCGCCCGCCTGTTGCAGGTGTCGGCCCAGATTGGAGCGCTGGTCGGCAATGGCGAGCCCGGGGAGGTGGCGGCCCTGAGCGCGTTCGCCAACAATATCGGCCTCGCGTTTCAGATTCAGGATGATCTGCTCGATATTCTTTCTGACGAGACGATTCTGGGGAAAACCCACGCCAGCGACATTCAGCAGAAAAAACAGACGTACCTGGTGGTTCACGCACTGGCAAACTCGAATGAAGCGGCCACGGCGCGGCTGCGGCAGTTCCTGTTCGAAGAGACGGGCCGCGTGGACATTGATGAGGTCAAGCGGTTGTTTCACACCACTGGCTCAGTTCGTTCCGCAAGGGAAGCGATCTCGCAGTACGTCGCCAGCGCGGAAGCTTGTCTGGACGCGATCGCGCAACCGCCCCGCAGGGAAGGGCTGCGCTGCCTTCTCAACCGGATTGCCGAAAGGAAAGCGTGAACGCATGGTGTTGGATACTGCTCTGATCGGTTGCTTTATCTTCGGGGGCATCGTGGCTGTCGACACAGAGGCCGCGTGGTTGCTGATGGTGTCGCAGCCGTTGGTTGCGTGCACGGTCGCAGGTATTATTCTCGGCAATCCAGGCGCCGGCCTGACGGTCGGCTTGCTGCTGCAATTGCCCTATCTGGCCGAGGTGCCGGTGGGTGGCGCCAGAGTTTCGTTTAGTAGTCTCAGCACTTTTGTTGCTGCGATCCTGTTCGTTCGAGTCAGTCAGGCGCATCCGGGGGCGCACAATTTGGCTTTATTCGGAAGTTTGGTTTTCGGCATCGTTTTGAGCGCAGTGTGCGTGCCGGCGCGCACGGTTTTGCGTCAGGTCAACCTGCTGTTTGTGCGACAGGCCGAAAAGTCGCTGGCCCCGGGCCGAGTGGAAAGGCTGACTTTTTACACCGTTGCCGGCGTGTTGAGCGCATTTGTTTTTGGCTGCCTGTTCTCGATGCTCTTTTTTGTCGTCGGGCGTGCCGGCCTCGATGCAGCCATATCCGGGATCGGCACAAGGCTGGAGGCGGCATTGGCCTTTACCCAACCGGTACTGCTCGGCGCGGGAATCGCCGTTGTGGTGAGGCTGTTTGTCCGCAAGAAAACGGTCGGCACGGCGGTTGTGGGCGCTATCGCCGGCGCCCTGATTTTGTATTTGAAACCGTGAGCGGACGAGATGCGAGGCTGGTTTGAGCTGCTGCGGGTAGCGCACCGGACGTTGTATTTGCAGGCGCTGTGGACTCACGAAAAGATGCAGAGCATCGGCTATCTGGTATGCCTGTTGCCTTTTGCCCGACGTCGTTTTCCGCAGCCGGATGAGCGCAACGCGTTTCTGCGGCGGAAAACGGGGTTTTTCAACACCAACCCCTTTGTCGCGGGGTGGATCGTCGGCGCTGCAATGGAACACGAGGAACACACCGGGGAGCCCGGCGGAAGCGAGACGGCTGAGCAGGAGTTACGCCGGCGCCGGCGTCTGAGTGAGCCGCTGGCGGCAGTCGGCGACCAGTTGTTTTGGGGACGCATCAAACCGCTTGCCGCTCTGCTGGGTTTTTCTGTCAGCCTGCAGGGAGGCGTAGCAGGGGTGCCCGTCTTTCTGGCGCTGTTCAACCTTCCGGCGCTGTTTGCACGGGTCGCTGGTGTTTGGTATGGATACAAACAGGGATTCGATGGTATAAAGAGAATCATCGGTCCCACCTCTAGGTCGCTTTTACCAGCGTTGATGCACGTCTCTGCCTTTGCCGCAGGGTGTGCGCTTTTGCTGTCGCTCGGCTCGGAGATGGCCGGCACAACTGCGCAGAAGCTGTCCTTGCTGGGCAGCGTCGTGCTGACTTACATTTTGATGACAACAAAAGCGACCATGCCGGTGATTTTGCTGGTCTTGTTGATTTCAGGTTCAGTCGCAGGGTTTTTTCTGAGCTGAAAATGGTAACGGAAAGTCACATAAGGAAATGATGAAAAAGAGTATTACGATCAAGAATAAACTGGGCCTGCATGCCAGACCCGCAGCGTTGTTCGTTCAAACGGCCGCGAAATTCAAGTCAAAGGTCTTCATCGAACGCGACGCGCAGGAGGTCAATGGCAAGAGCATCATGGGCGTTATGATGCTCGCCGCCGAGCAGGGGAGTAAGTTGATCCTGACTGTGAGCGGCGAAGATGAGGAGGCAGCGATGCAGACGCTCACGCAGCTCATTGAAGACAAGTTCCACGAAGAGTAAACAGCGATGTTGGCGCGAAAAAAGAATCTCAAATGCGATCATTTACTGCAGGGCATTCCGGTTTCACCCGGAATCGCCATTTCCAAGGCGTTCATGTTGCAGGTTGACGTACTGCAGGTTGACCCGGTCGCGATCGACGACGAGATGATCGAAGCCGAGATTTCGCGCTTCCGCACCGCGCTGTCGAAGGCGAAAAGCGAGCTCAGGAGTCTGCAAAGCAAGGTAGCGCATCGAATCGGGCAGGACAGCGCCCGCATATTTGAAGTGCACCAACTGCTTCTGGAAGACAGCCTGCTCATCGACGAGACCATTCTCAGTATTCGGGATGAAAACCGCAGCGCTGACCACGCGTTTGCCCAGACCATCAAGAAATATCAGGAGTCGCTGGGAAAGAGTTCGGATGAGTTTTTTCAAAGCCGTATTTCGGACCTTACCGATGTCCGCAACCGGGTGATCCGTCATATTCACGGTGACCGCACGGACTACCTGAACATGCTCGAGGGTGCTGCCGTCATCGTCGCGCGGGATTTGACGCCATCGGAAACGGTCAAATTGGACCGGCACAAAGTTGTTGGCTTGGCGACCGATTTGGGCGGAAAAACGTCGCATGTGGCAATCATGGCCCGCTCTATGGAGGTGCCGGCAGTCGTCGGGTTGCGATCGTTGGCCAGCGTCGCCAACGATGACGACCGCATCATCGTCGACGGCGACACCGGATGGGTGCTGGTGCGGCCGGACGAGGCCACGATCAAGTATTATCGCGGCCTGCAGAAAAAACAACTGCAACGCGTCGAAAAGCTCTCCGGAATACGCGATTTGCCGTGCACGACCCTCGATGGCAAAGAGATCGAGCTTTCAGCCAATCTGGAATTCAGCGATGAAGTCGATTCGGTTGCGTCTCATGGCGCTCGCGGTGTCGGCCTGTTCCGAACCGATTACCTCTATCTGTCGCGCGACGACCTGCCCGATGAAGCGGAGCAGCTTCAGGCATACAGGAGCATCGTCGAGAAGATAGCACCGGATTCGGTCATCATTCGCACCATGGATCTTGGCGGAGATAAGCAGCCGAAGTCCATCGACATTCCAAAGGAAGAGAATCCGTTTCTCGGTTGGCGCGCTATCAGAATTTCACTCGAGCGCAAAGATCTGTTCAACACGCAGTTGAAGGCAGCATTGCGTGCAAGCCATTTCGGCAAGGTTAAGATTCTTTTCCCGATGATTTCTGGGTTGGATGAGGTGCGCGAGTGCCACGAAGCACTGGAGACGGCTAAGTCGGAGCTGCGTGCTGACGGTCAGCCGTTTGACGACGGCATCGAAGTCGGTGTGATGATAGAGGTGCCGGCCGCGGCGCTCATGGCCGACAAAATAGCCCGCGAGGTTGATTTCCTGAGTCTGGGCACCAACGACCTCGTCCAGTATTCACTGGCGGTCGACCGGGGCAATGAACGCATTTCCTATCTTTACCAGCACTTGCATCCGGCCGTCCTTCGCCTGATTCGCCACGTGATTCAGGCGGGCCATAGCGAAGGCGTCTGGGTCGGTATGTGCGGCGAAATGGCCAGTGATCCTCTGGCAGCACCGATTCTTCTCGGTCTGGACCTGGACGAATTCAGTGTCAGCCCGCCCGCAGTGCCCGCGGTCAAGAAGATCATTCGCTCTTTGGAGTTTCACGACGCCGTACGCATCGCCAACAAAGCCCTGGAATTTGACAATGCCTCCGAAGTTGAACGTTTCATGGTGAAGGTTATGCGCAAGAAGGTTAAGGACCTGACCTCATAGTCATGCCGGCGATACCAGAACAAGCCTCGCAGCTGTTGCGCGACATCCAGGAGCATGACCGGTCCGGCATGCTATCGCTGATAATCGATCTCCCCGGGCAGGTGGAGGAAGCGCTGCAGATATGTGGCGGCGTCGACTTGAGCGCCTTGAGCGCGCAGGTTCGCAACGTCTGTATCTGCGGCATGGGCGGTTCTGCGATCGGCGGCGATCTCATCGGTGCGTGCGTTGCCGACGAGCTGAAAAGGCCGTTTTTCGTAAACCGCAACTACACGCTTCCCGGCTTCGTCGGCGACGGGTCTCTGGTAGTTGTTTGCAGCTACTCCGGGAACACGGAAGAAACGCTCGCCGCGTACGAGGCGGCCAATGCCCGGCAGGCGCAGATTGTGTGCATCACCGGGGGCGGCGCCCTGGGCGAGCGCGCCGACGCGAATGGACACACCCTGATCCGATTGCCGGGGGGGCAGCCGCCGCGCTCGGCTCTGGGCTACCTGGCGATACCGGTTGTACACGTCTTACACGCGGCCCGGCTGATTTCTGACCGATCGCACCAGATTGCTGAGATGGTCGCGGTGCTCGAGACCCTGCGTGAGCGTTTGCGACCTGAAAGCAGCAACAATCCGGCGAATGAAATAGCGACCCAGCTTCAGGGCGGCGTTCCGTTGATTTATGCCGACACGGCGTTGGCGCCCGTGGTGGCGCGATGGCGCGGTCAGTTGTGTGAAAACAGTAAAATGCTTGCCTTCGGCAATGTCTTTCCCGAATTAAACCATAACGAGATTGTTGGCTGGGGGCAAGGAAAGCTCGACCGGCTCTTCCGGGTCGTTCTTCTCCGGGATAAAGCGGAATCACCAGGTATTCGCCGGAGAATGGCATTGACCGAACAGATTATCGGGAAGCATGGGACGCCGGTCATTCAGGTGGAGTCGACCGGGCAAAGCGTGTTTGCCCGCTTCTTTTCACTCACGTATCTCGCTGATTTCGTCAGCTTCTATCTGGCGATTCACAATGAAGTCGATCCGGGCAGCATCGAGAATATCGATCTCATCAAGGCGGGGCTGCGCGATTCCTAAAATATATTTATGCATTCCGGGCGATTTGACTTTATTAAGGATCTGGCTGATGCAACACGCCAGGCTGTTCTTTCGCACCTGCCAGACAGGTCGGCGAAAGGGCTTGCCGGCGTTGCATTTTCGGGAGATCAGACTTTTGGCATCGACAAGGTGGCGGAGGAAGCGCTGTTTGCGGCCGCCGAAACCTGCCGGGAACGTCTGGCGATTTTTTCCGAAGACCGTGGCTTGGTCAAGCTCGACCCCCATCCGGAATGGTTGCTCATCGCCGACCCGATCGACGGCACGAGACCGGCGGTTTGTGGTTTCGAGAGCGCCGTGGTTTCCATTGCGCTCTGCCGTTACTCGGAAGTAGCGACATTTGATAACCTTATTGCAGGAATTATACTGGAAATAAAGGAGGGATATTCGTATTTTGCGGAAGCCGGTTGCGGTGTTGAAATTGAGCGGCCGGATTTTTCTGAACCGCGCTGCTCCGGCACCGGCGAGCCACGGCAAATGTTCTGGAGCTTCGAAACGATCGGCCGCCCGCTCGAGCGGGTGACCGCGTATTTGCGCGAATTGATAGATGAGTCGGGGATGCAGGGGGCGAGCTTCATTTTCAACAGTTCAGCGTTTTCCCTCACCCGAATCGTCACCGGGCAGCTGGATGCTCACATCGACGTGGGTGGGCGGATTTTGCGCGACGCCCCGGACTGTGAAGCGGATTTTCGCGCTATCGGCAACGGCCAGGTGATAGGAACCTTCCCGTACGACATCGCCGCCGCATACGTGATTTTGATTGAGGCCGGGGGTGTCATTACCGATGCTTTTGGCGACAGTTTAGGCAGGACGCTGGTGATGCAGCACGGCAAGGAGGCGATCATTTCCTGCGTGGCCGCGGGCAATGCGGGACTGCATGCAAAGTTATTGAAATCTATTGCTCATACGAGCGTTACTCTTTGATTAGGAACGAAAGGAAAGACTATGTCCTCTATGCTTTTCACTTCTGAGTCTGTAACTGAGGGGCATCCCGACAAGTTAGCAGATCAGATTTCGGACGGAGTTCTCGACGCGATATTCAGTAAGGACCCGTACGGGCGTGTTGCCTGCGAGACCTTTGTGACCACTGGCCTGGTCATGGTCGGCGGCGAAGTGACGACCGACGTATACGTCGATATTCCACAGCTTGTGCGGGGAATCATCAAGGAGATTGGCTACACTGATGCCAGCTACGGCTTCGATTACCAGACGTGCGCCATTCTCAATGCGATTCAAACACAATCTCCTGATATCGCCATGGGCGTCGATAAAGATGGCGCCGGCGATCAGGGCATGATGTTCGGCTACGCCACCAACGAAACCCCTGAACTGATGCCGCTGCCGATTATGATGGCGCACAAGCTGACGCATCGCCTGGCCGAAGTGCGGAAGAACGGGACGCTGCCGTACGTGCGGCCCGACGGCAAGTCGCAGGTCAGCGTTCGCTATGAAGGCGGCCGTCCGGTGCGGATCGAAACCGTCGTTATCTCGACGCAGCACGAACCGGATGTAACGCAGAGCGACATCCGAAACGATATTATCGAACACGTCATCAAACCTGTGCTGCCGGCCGAGATGTATTCCGCAGACAGCATCGTTTACCACATCAATCCGACCGGGCGCTTTGTCGTCGGCGGGCCGCACGGCGATACCGGCCTTACAGGCAGAAAGATTATCGTCGACACATACGGCGGCTCGGGCCGTCACGGCGGCGGTGCATTTTCGGGAAAAGATCCGACCAAAGTTGACCGCTCGGCAACCTATGCCGCAAGGTATGTCGCCAAGAATATCGTCGCCGCCGGTCTGGCTGAAAAATGCGAGGTGCAATTGGCCTACGCCATCGGCGTCGCCGAGCCTGTTTCTGTCCGCGCCGAAACATTCGGCACCGGGAAAATGGACGACGACAAGATTGCAGAACTGGTCAGAAAGAATTTCGACCTGACTCCGAAGGGCATTATCGCTATGCTGGACCTGCGGCGTCCGATCTACAGGAAAACCGCCGCTTACGGTCACTTTGGCCGCGAGGGCGATGGCTTTACCTGGGAAAAAACGGACAAAGCCGGGGTGTTGGCCAAGGGTTAGTCCGATTGCAAGCAACTAACGAAATACTTTATGAGGAGATCTAAGTGAACTACGACATCAAAGATATCAACCTTGCCGCTGAGGGCAAGAAACGTATTGAATGGGCCGAGCACGACATGCCGGTGTTGCGACAGGTCAGGGAGAAGTTCCAAAAGGAGCAGCCGCTGAAGGGCAGAAAGATGTCGGCATGCCTGCACATGACCGCGGAAACCGCCAACCTTGCCAGAACCCTGAAAGCCGGCGGCGCCGATCTCGTGTGCTGCGCATCGAACCCGCTCTCGACGCAGGATGACGTGACAGCCTCTTTGGTGCATGACTACGACATCCCGGTATTCGCCATCAAAGGGGAAGATAACGAAACCTACTACCAGCACATCAAGGCAGCCATCGCGCACAAGCCGGTGGTTACTATGGATGACGGCGCTGATCTGGTTTCTCAGATTCTTTCCGATTATCCGGAGGTATCATCCGGGATTCTTGGCAGTATGGAGGAAACAACGACCGGGGTTATCCGCCTGCGCGCCATGGAAAAGGACGGGGCGCTGAAATTTCCAGTTGTCGCTGTCAATGACGCGGTAACCAAAAATCTCTTTGACAATCGCTACGGCACCGGCCAGTCCACGCTCGACGGCGTGATTCGGGCGACAGACATTCTGCTGGCCGGCAAGAACGTGGTGGTGGTCGGCTATGGCTGGTGTGGCAAAGGCGTCGCCATGCGGTCCAAGGGCATGGGGGCCAGCGTCATCGTCACAGAGGTGGAGCCCGTACGTGCGCTGGAGGCGGTCATGGACGGCTTCCGGGTCATGTCGATGCCCGAGGCTGCCAGCATCGGCGACCTCTTCATTACCGTAACCGGTGACATCCACGTGATTCGCAAGGAGCATTTCAACGCGATGAAGGACGGCGCCATGGTCGCCAACTCCGGACATTTTAACGTCGAGCTCGATATCGATGGTCTGACGGAGCTGGCCAAAGAAGTCCGCAAAGAAGTGCGTAACTTTGTCGACCAATATGTTCTGCCGGATGGCCGCAGAATCAACCTGCTGGCCGACGGTCGCCTGATCAACCTGGCGGCCGCTGAGGGACATCCCGCTTCGGTGATGGACATGAGCTTCGCCACGCAGGCGCTCGCCACCTCCTATGTTATCGATAATGAAGGCAAGCTGGGCGCGAAAGTCTACGATGTGCCAAAAGACATCGAAGACTGGGTTGCGACCCTGAAGCTGCGTTCGATGGGCATCACGATCGACGAGCTGACGGAAGAGCAAAAGCATTACCTTTCCTCCTGGGAAATGGGTACCTGATCCAGCGTGTTCTTGAATTCAAAAGGGTTGCCTGGCGCGTAAGCCGGGCAACCCTTTTTTTGTCTTCCCGACCCGCATGACGCCCGTCTCTGTTGCACCACCTCCCCAAAATAAATACTTCAATTTGTCCCGAATCTGCCGATTTTATGATAAAGGTGGACTATGCTAGCAGTTATGTAGGAGATAGATATGGGAAAGTTTCTGGTCGTCGACGACTCCCAGCTGGGTCGGAAGATGATTCAGCAAGTTCTCGAAGGCAATGGCCATACAACTCTGGTCGCCGAAGATGGTCTCAAGGCGCTGCAAATTGTGAATGAGCACTCCCTCGACGGCATTTTTCTCGACATGCTCATGCCGGAAATGGACGGCCAGGAATTTCTGGAAGCGTTGAACGAGCGCCAACTGGACATCCCGGTCTTGGTTGTATCTGCCGATATTCAGGCAACGACTCAGGAAAAATGCTACGCCCTGGGCGCCAGGCATTTTCTCACAAAACCGGTCAAGGCAGAAGAGCTCCTGTCTCAAGTCGACCGCTTGCTGAATGGCTAACGGATGCGTTGAATGAATCTGAGCGAGCAGCAAGTAGACGCCTTCAGAGAGTTCCTCAATATTGGCGTCGGCCGTGCGGCGGCAACCTTGAACGAGATGGTGGATGCCCACATCGGGCTGACCGTGCCCGTTATTAAGGTTGTATCCTCCGATGCGATTGAAGCGCATCTATCCGCGTTCGGCGATCAAATCAACTCCGCGATTGGGCTCACTTTTACCGGCCCTTTTTCCGGCTCAGCGGCGCTTCTGTTTTCGCTGGACAACGCCGCCAAAGTGCTCGCCGCCGTTACCGGCGAGCCGCCCGACGACTCTCAAATAGACGATGTCAGCCGCGGAACACTTCTCGAAGTTGGAAATATTGTCATAAATGGCATCGTCGGCTCCATAAGCAACCTGATCGAAGGGCATATGACCTACTCGGTCCCATCCTACTCCGAGGACACGGTCCGCAATCTGGTCATGTCTGGAACCGAGGGCCAGGGCGTGGACGTATTGCTGGCCCGCTCCAGTTTCTGCGTTGAAGACCTGCAGATGCACGGCGATATCATCATGGTGTTCGAAGTGGGTTCCTTCGGTCTCCTGCTCCACGCCATAGACTCGGTGACCGGCGCTTAGGCCATGACGTACGTCGAGCCGTTAACCATCGATTTTCTGGCCCTGGACCCCTTGCCGATCGGCGTCTGTGTTCTGCGCGAAAACATGGAAGTGGTCTTCTGGAATCGTTGTCTCGAGGACTGGACCGGCATCCGGCGCGACGAAATTGTTGGCACAGCTTTGCATCGGCGGTTCATAAATCTGGCCGAGCCTTTGTACATGTCGCGTTTCAACGATGTGCTCGCTGGCGGCCCACCCACGGTTTTTTCTGAGACGCTTCATCCGCAGTTGCTGCCTGCCAAACTTCCCGCGGGCGGAAAAATGATCCAGAACAGCATGTTGACCTACCTCGGATGCAGCGGCCAGGAGGATTTGGCGATGCTCGTTGTTCAGGATGTGACGGCGCTGACCAGGCAGGTGCACGACTACCGGAAGGTAAACCGGCAGGTCATCGAGGAGCTGCGGCGTCGGGAGGAAACTCAGGCCACGCTGCAGCGACAGCAGTTGGAACTGGCCCGCTCGAATGCCGACCTCGAGCAGTTTGCCAATGTCGTGTCGCATGATCTGCAGGCGCCGCTTCGCAGGCTGGTCGGACTGGTGCAACTTCTCTGCCGGCGTTATGGCGCCAAACTCGATGCAAAGGCAGACGAACTGCTCACGCATGTTGAAGAGGCCGCGACCCGGATGCAGTCACTGGTCGCGGATCTTCTCGAGTTTTCACGCGCCGGCACCGGTGAGCTGAAGCTCGAGTGGTGCGATCTTGCCGGGATCGTCGATGAGATTCTTTCCGACATCGAACCCATGGTCGCCGAAAAGCACGCGCGCTTCTATCGGGCGGGTCTTGGCCGGGTGTGGGCGAACCGCACCCAGATGCGGCAATTGCTGCAGAACTTGATTTGCAACGCCATCACTAACTGTGGCGCAGGGCCTCCGGAGGTCACGATCGGCTTCGAGGACCACGACACAAGTTGGATAATCTCGGTTTCGGACAACGGGATCGGTATCCCTCCCGAGTCGCGGGAACGGATTTTCAAGATATTCCAGCGGCTGCACGCAACCGGGACCAGCGCGGGCACGGGGATCGGCCTGTCCATTTGCAAGCGGATTGCCGAGCGGCATGGCGGTGAGATTACTGTGCAGTCTCAGCCGGGCGCCGGTTCGGTTTTTAGTTTTACCTTGCCGAAGACCGCCCATGAAAAATAAGCTGACTGTTTTGCTCATCGAGGACGACAGAGCCGATATGCTGCTGATGCAGGCGTTGGTCCAGGAGGTGAGTACTCTTAGCATCGACCTGCTTTGGGCCGACAGGATGAAAAAAGTGCCCGACACCGAGGGGTGGGAGCGGGCGGATGTGGTACTGCTCGACCTCGACCTTCCGGACGCATTTGGCCGGGACGCGATTCGCGACTGCCGGGAGCTTCTGCCGGAAAAGCCGATCGTGATTCTCACCGGCAACAGCGCCATTTCCATGGCTGCCGACGCGATGCATGAAGGCGCTCAGGACTACCTCGTTAAAGGGCGTCTGGACGCACCCTTGCTTGAAAAAACGCTCGTTTACGCAATCGAACGGCAACATCTGCTCAAGCGACTCGATGACAAGATCGCACAGGCCCGAGCCGGCGAGGAAGCGGTGAAACACCTCCTCGACAATTCGCTCGACGGTATCGTGGTTGTGGATTCGCGCGGCAAGGTTCAACTTGCCAATCCCGCGGCGTGCAGGTTGCTCGGCAAGTCAGGGCAGGAGCTGGCCGAGGCCTTCGACTACAAGATCGTGGCCGGCGCCACGGCAGAAATCGAGGTCCGGGGATATGGCGAACGCAGCCGGTTCGCGGAAATGCGAACCGTCGCAATTCGCTGGAAAGACAGGCCGGCGCAGCTTGTGCTCCTGCGCGATACGACCGAGCAAAAGCAGATGCAGGCGGAACTAAACCGCCAGCGCGAGGTCGAGCAGTTCCTCGCCTACCACGACACGCTGACGAATTTGCCGAACCGTCACCTGCTTCTCGACCGCCTGGAGCAGACGTTGGCTCGCGCCAAACGCTACGGTCATGAGTTCGCCGTGCTCTTCGCCGACCTGGACGATTTCAAGAAGATCAATGACCAGCATGGGCATCTTGCCGGGGACGCCGTTCTGAAAGCGATCGCCGGCAGGCTGCAGCGTGCGATTCGGGAGAGCGATACGGTCGCTCGTTTCGGCGGAGACGAGTTTCTGATCGTACTCGAGAGACTCACCAGCAAGCAGGATGCCGCGACCATCGGGCTGAAGCTGGCTGAGGCGCTGAGCGAGCCTATCTCGTGGGAGGGGCAGAAGCTGAGCGTCACCGCCAGCGTCGGCCTTAGCTGCTTTCCCGACGACGCAACCAGCATCGACGAGCTGGTTGCAAGGGCGGACAGCGCCATGTACGCCGCGAGAAAACTGGGAAAGAACAGATGCTGCGCCTTTGCCGAGGCCTATTCGGCGAGCAACGGCGGCGAGCTTGCCTTCGAGGACGCATTGAACGCGGCAATGGAACAGGGGCATCTCGTTCCTTTTTTTCAGCCACAGATCGATCTCGATTCCGGCCGGGTAACCGGTTTTGAGGCGCTGGTTCGATGGCAGCATCCGGAGAAGGGGACGATTTCTCCGGCACAGTTTATCCCGCTTGCCGAAAAACACGGGCTTATCAACAGAATTGATGAATTCATGCTGCTGACTACCTGCCGGCAGGCGAAGGAGTGGCAGAGCCAGGGGCTCGGCGCCCTCAGGGTTTCGGTCAATCTGAACGCGAACCTTTTCCGTCAGGAGCGGTTGCCGGATTTGATAGCGGATATTCTCGGCGAGACCGGGTTATCCCCGCGCCAACTCTGTCTCGAGATTACCGAAACGCAGGTCATGCAGGAAGTGGAAAGCACGATCGAGATTCTCAACAACCTGAAGGCGATGCACGTGCAGTTGTCGATCGACGATTTTGGCACCGGATATTCCTCTCTGAGCTACCTGAAACGATTTCCCATCGATATGCTGAAAATCGACCGCGCGTTCCTCGACGGCATTCCCGGCGACCATCACAACGTGGCTATCACCACGGCGATCATCGCCCTGGCCCGGAGTATGGAGCTGCGGGTGGTAGGCGAAGGCGTCGAGGAGCCGGAACAACTGGAGTTCCTGAAGAGCCTCGACTGTGACGAGATTCAGGGTTTTCTCGTTGGACGCCCGGGCGATGTCGATGCGATGTCCCGCCTTCTCGCCTCCGATTACTGCCTCTATTCGTTCTCATGAGTTGCCTGGCTTGAGAACGACCTTGCCGATATTTTTGCGTTCCTCGATGTAGCGGTGCGCCGCGCCAACTTCGTCCAGGGGAAACACCTTGCCGACGTGAGGCCGCACCCAGCCGGTTTCAACGCCTTTTAGAATTTCCTCCATCCAGCGGCGCACTTTCTTGCTTTCGTGCCACATGTGTCCCAGGTTGACGCCGAAGACCGATTTGTTGCTGTTCATCAGACCGATCGGGTGATACCACGGCATACGGAGCAGCGTGGCCAGCGCGTACAGCTTGCCGAACTTCGACGGCTGAGTGACCGCGGAGACGCCGAACATGCCGAGTCGTCCCGTCGCGCGCAGCGCCGAATAGCTCTTCTTCCAGTTCTGCCCGCCGATGGGATCCGTGATCAGCTCCACGCCCTGGTTGAGGGTGAATTTCATCAACTGTTCGAACCAGTCTTGTTCGCGATAATCGATGAAGTAATTGAGGCCGCGTTCTTTGAGGAAATCGTGTTTATGTCCGCTCGCCGTACCGTAGGTGACCGCGCCGATTTCCGTAGCGATATCCAGGGCTGCCAGCCCGACGCCGCCACCGACGTTGTGGATCAGAACCGACTCCTCGCTCTTAAGTCCGCCTTGCGCGACCAGGAGCTGGTAGGCGGTCAGGTAGTTCACGGGCAGGGCCGCCGCCTCTTCGAAGGACAGCTTCGCCGGCTTTTCGAAGAC
>CAZTNL010000006.1:0-18845 GCA_964614885.1 uncultured Calditrichaceae bacterium
CGGGATGCGTGCCGGCAACGGGCTCATTCCGTTTTTTTTTCTTTGAAATGGATAAAGTCTTATGAAAGAGCCGAGCATTCAGGTTGGGGGACAGGCAGTCATCGAGGGCGTCATGATGCGTTCGAAAGACAGCTATTCGGTCGCAGTACGCCGTCGCGACGGCAGTATTCTCGTCCGGGTCAAGCCTTTTACATCTTTTGTCCGCAAGTTTAAGCTTTTTTCGCTGCCTCTGGTGCGTGGCGCGTTCGTGCTCATCGAGTCGCTGGTTTTGGGCGTTCAGGCGCTCACGTTTTCAGGAGATATTGCAGCGAGCGATGAAAACGGCGGCACCCCCGGGGAGGATGAAGCCAGCAAGAAGCAGAAGCGCGGTTTCCTCGCAAACCTGTGGCTGGCGCTGAGCGTCACCTTTTCCCTGGCGCTGGGGTTGTTTATTTTCTTTTACGTCCCGCTGATCCTGACAGAATTTCTCGGCGCAGAAACCGGTTTCTGGTTCAATTTGGTCGACGGAATTTTGCGGCTGAGCATCTTCCTGTTGTACCTGGCAGCGATCACCTTCATGAAAGATATCCGGCGCGTGTTTGAATACCACGGTGCCGAGCACAAGAGTATTTTTGCTTTCGAACAGGATGCAAACCTCACCGTAGCGTCTGCCCAACCCTGTTCGCGTTTTCATCCGCGCTGCGGCACGAGTTTTCTCCTCATAGTCATGATTGTCAGCATTTTTGTTTTCATGTTCCTCGGCAAACCGGAGACGATCGGTGACCGCCTATTTCGCCTTGCGTTTATTCCTGTGATCGGTGGTATTTCTTATGAACTCATCCGACTGTCGGGGGCAAAGGCCAACAGCCGCTTCTGGCAGCCTCTGATCGCCCCCGGACTGTGGCTGCAGAAGCTGACCACGCGCGAGCCGGACGAAGAGCAGCTCGAGGTGGCCATTGTAGCTCTGAAAGCGTCTCTGGGAATGGATATGACCGGGCACGAGAATGTCATCCTGGAGGGCGACGAGTCGTCGGTGGAAGCAAAGAGTATGGCGGCATAATCATGTTGGAGCAGCTGGAACGCGTTAACGCACACTACGAAGAGTTGTGCAGCCTGCTGATGGATCCGGAGATAACTCAGAATCCGAAGAAATATACCGAGATCGCCAAAGAAAAGAGCGCCCTGGATCGCACCATCGAGGCCTATCAGGAGTACCGCCACACGCTCAATGTTATCGCTGAAGATGAGAAGGTTCTCGTCGAGGAAGCCGACGAGGAGCTGCGGGAGATGGCGCAGCAGGATCTGGTCGAGATGAAGGCGAAGCAGGAGGAGCTCGAAGAGGCGCTCAAGCTCTTGCTGCTGCCGAAAGATCCGAACGACTCAAAGAACGCTATCGTCGAGATCCGTGCTGGTACCGGAGGGGATGAGGCGGGTATCTTCGCCGGCGACCTATACAGGATGTACACCAGGTTCGCAGAACGGAAGAGTTGGAAGCTTGAGATCCTCAGTTCAAACCCGCAGGGCATCGGCGGCTTCAAAGAGATTATCTTTATGCTCACGGGCAGCGATGCCTACGGCGTCATGAAGTATGAAAGCGGCGTCCACAGAGTGCAGCGCGTGCCCAAGACCGAGGCGAGCGGCAGAATTCACACCTCGGCCGCTTCAGTGGCGGTCCTGCCGGAAGCTGAAGATGTGGAGATTCAGATCGATGCGAATGAACTCAAGATAGATGTTTACCGTTCTTCCGGCCCTGGCGGGCAGAGCGTCAACACCACCGATTCGGCCGTGCGCATTACGCATATCCCTACCGGTCTGGTTGTGACTTGCCAGGATGAAAAGTCTCAGCACAAGAACAGGGCCAAAGCTCTCAAAGTGCTGACGGCCCGGCTGGTCGAACAATCGCAACGCGCGGAGCAGGCAAAACTCGCCGAAAGCAGGCGTTCAATGGTCAGTACCGGAGACCGGAGCGCCAAGATTCGAACCTACAATTTTCCCCAGGGCCGGCTAACCGACCACAGGATTGGGCTGACTCTTTACCGGCTCGAAGAGATTCTTCAGGGCGACCTTGATGACGTCATCGAAAAGCTGAGGCTGGCCGACCAGGCTGAGCAGTTGAAACACGCAGGCTGACGCATGTCAGCAGCAAAAGCCCACAATATCAGTACCCTCATACGTACCGCAACAGACTACCTTTCTGTAAAAGGTATTGAGAACGCACGGCTTAATGCCGAAAGATTAATTGGTGCGGCTCTCGGTTTCGACAGAGTGACGCTCTACCTGAGTTTCGACCGACCTGTCCACGCGGATGAGTTGGCAGCTGTGCGGGCGCTGCTGCAGCGGCGCAGCCAACATGAACCGCTGCAATACATTATCGGTGAAACAGAGTTCATGTCGCTTCCGCTTGCAGTAAATCCGGGCGTCCTGATACCCCGGCCCGAGACCGAGGTGCTGGTGGAGGCAGTCGTCGCGCGTGTGCAAAGCGCGGAGAAGCAGGGACGGATATCGATTCTCGATGTCGGTACCGGATCCGGTTGCATCGCCGTCAGCCTCGCGCATCAGCTCCCGGAGTCGCAGGTGATGGCCGTCGACATCAGTGACTCCGCCCTGTCCACGGCAAGGGAAAACGCGAAAAATGTGGGCGTCTCGGGACGAGTGAAGTTTGCAAAGGCGAACATTTTTCGTATAGATACATTAGGATTTGAAAGCCAGGGAAGGTTCGATGTGATCGCATCAAACCCGCCGTATATTTCCCAGGATGAGTTCGCGCTGCTGCCAGAAGAGGTGAAAGCGTTTGAGCCTGCCGTCGCCTTATGCGATGGCGGGGATGGCTTGAGCTTTTACCGACAAATCGCGAAGTCTGTGCCGTCGATGCTCGCCGCCGACGGCTTGCTGGCGTTCGAGATAGGTGCCACCCAGGCCGAGCCTGTGCGGCGAATCGTGCAGGATTACCTTCCGAAGTCGGAAGTTCGCCAGGATCTGGCCGGCCGCGACCGTGTCGTCCTTGCGTGGGGATAGAGTGGCTTGCAAGTGTATATCGAGTTACAAACCGTGAAACCGTATCGGAGAGAACCACATGATCAAACCAAACATCTTTCGCGAGTATGATATTCGCGGCATTGCCGACGAGGATCTTGTAGATGAAAACGTAACACTGCTCGGTAAAGGCATTGCAACGTTTCTTAAGAGACTGGGCGCCAGGACAATGGTGATCGGTCGCGACGTAAGGCTGTCATCGGGACGCATCCGCGACGCCCTGGTTTCGGGCATCGTTTCCACCGGGATGAACGTGATCGACGTCGGAGTCTGCCTGACACCTGTGCAGTATTTTGCCATTATCGAATTTGATGCGGATGGCGGAGTGATGATTACCGGGAGCCACAACCCAATCGAGTACAACGGCCTGAAAATTTCCAGGAAAGGCGTTGTGCCTGTCTTTGGCGAGCAAATTCAGCAGATCAAAGAGATTATTGATTCCGGAAATTATGAGATTGGCGCGGGTGAGGTTGTCACCAGGGAGGTTATCCCGGACTACGTCAACATGATCAAGTCGAAGCTTCAATTCGGGAAAAGACTCAAGGTGGTTGTCGACGCCGGGAATGGCACCGCAGGGCTTCTGGCGCCGAAACTCTGGGAAGATATGGGATGTGAAGTCATACAGCTCTACTGCGAGCCAGACGGGCACTTCCCAAATCACTTGCCGGATCCAACCGTCCCCAAGTACGTTGTCGACTTGCGGAAGAAGGTCGTGGAGGTGGGAGCAGATTTGGGCGTCGGCTACGACGGAGACACCGACCGGGTCGGGGTGATCGATGAGAAGGGAAAGATGATTTTTGCCGATAAACTCATCGCTATCCTCAGCGGCGAGGTGCTGCGCAGACATCCGGGTGGCGAGATCGTCTTCGATGTCAAATGTTCTCAGGCGTTGCCGGAAGTCATCGAAAAACACGGAGGTAAACCGCTGATGTGGAAGACCGGCCACTCGCTGTTGAAAGCAAAGATGAAGGAAGTCGGGGCTCCACTGGCGGGAGAAATGTCCGGCCATATCTTTTATGCTGACGATTTCTTTGGCTTCGACGACGCCGTCTACGTTTCCGGACGCCTCATGCAAATACTGTCCAACTCGCAGCGGCCACTTTCTGAAATCGCGGCCGAGATCCCTTCTTTCGAATCCACACCGGAGATCAGAATCGAGGCAACCGATGAGGAGAAGTTCGATATTGTCGCCGACCTTGCGGCTCAATTCAAACAGAACTATGAAACGATCGATATCGACGGTGCCCGTGTGCTTTTCGGAGACGGGTGGGGGCTGGTACGGGCTTCAAATACGCAACCGGTGCTGGTGCTGCGCTTTGAGGCCAAGTCGAAAGAAAGGCTTGACGAGATTATAGAGATTTTCAAGACCAGGCTCAGCGCATATCCAAGCGTCAAGTTCTCCGACAGCGATTTTCGTGCCTAATGCCGGACGATCGCACGACAGCTGGAGGCGCAGATTTGCCCGGCACAGGCGGAATCTTCAAGCGATTATGTTAATGATAATTATCTTGAAATTCTGAAGGGAAACATTTAAGTTACACGCTTATGTGACAAAGAACGGATTCTGATGAAAAACACAATTGTAGTATTGGTTTTCCTCTGTGCCGCCGCGGCTCTCAGCGCTGGTGAGGGGACGATGCCGGTGTCTGAAATTGAACCCGGCATGCGCGGAATTGGCAAGACCGTTTTTGCCGGTGACAAGATCGAGGAATTTGATTTCGAGGTCCTCGACATTCTGCCGAATTTCCGGTCGAAACAGGACCTGATTCTGGTGAAGCTCGACGGTGAGAAAGTGGAGCACACCAATGTGGTGGCGGGCATGAGCGGCAGTCCCATGTACATTGACGGCAAGCTCGTCGGCGCGCTGTCGTACCGCATGGGGGTGTTTCTCAAGGATCCGATCGCGGGCATAACGCCCATTCGGCAGATGCTCGACATCCTGGACCACGAAAAAACGCGCGAGGCCGAGCTGGCCTTTAACCGCGGGTTCAACGCCGACTATCTGGATATGGCGGTTGGCGTTAAGCCGGCCACCTTTGCGGCACTCACGCCACCGGCGGTCCGGGCCACACAAAGCGCCGCCGCTGTTCAGCCTCAGATCAGGGCACTGGAAGTCCCGCTGCTGTTTTCTGGCTTCGAGGAAACCGCGCTGCGGTCCGCTTCGGAGCTGTTCTCCGGCGCCGGTTTCAAGGTGTACAGCGGTGGTAGTGTGTCATCGGTCGCGTCTTCCGAGAGTACGCCCTTAAAGCCCGGCGACCCGTACGCCGTCGTCCTGGTCGATGGAGACCTCGGGTTGCAGGCGACTGGCACCGTGACCTACACAGACAACGGCCGGATACTGGGAATGGGGCATCCGTTTTTCAACTTCGGCGCGGTCGGTCTGCCCATGGGCAAGGCCAAAATCGTTACGACGATCTCCAGCCTCATGGCTTCCACCAAGCTGTCAGCGCTGACAGAGGTTGTCGGCACGGTACACCAGGATCGAACCTCCGGTGTCATGGGAGTCGAAGGCGAAATCCCCCGCATGATCCCGGTCAGTCTGAATGTGAAATCCAGTTTCGGTGAAGTAAATGAGTTCCGGTTTCGAGTGGCAGAGGACCGAAGCCTGTATTCGCTAACCCCTTTGATTCTGGGCGTTGTCATCTCTAATGCGCTCGAATCGGCGCGCATGTCGGTGGGCAATCAGACGCTCAAGCTCGATGGCGCGATTCGGCTGAAGGGGCACGACCCGATTCCGCTGCAGAATTTTTACGCAGGCAGCACGCCGTCCGGTTTCCAGACGGACGCCGTGCAGGCGACCGGCGCAGTTGCCGCTACCCTGGGTTCTATCCTCTCGAACAACTTCGAAAACCCGGACATCGAATCTATTGAACTGAACTTCGAGGCGTTGCCAAGGAAACAGTTGGCCATTATTCAACGGATAGAGGTCGACAAGACGGTTGTCCGGCCCGGGATGAAAGTCCGCCTGGTGGCTTACGTCAAAGAATATCAGGGCGCGGCGCACAAGGTTTCGCATTCGCTCGTGTTGCCGGCCACACTTGACGCAAGAAAAATTAGCATTTATGTAGGTAGTGGCGCCACTCTGACTCGGCTCGAGGCGCGTACTACCCCGCAGCGATTTCGGCCGAAGAACTTTGAGCAACTGGTCGAATTGCTGAACGAGCAGAGAAAGAACAACTACGTATTTTTTCAAGTGCGTCAGCCCGACCGTGGCGTTCTCGTCGATGGCAGAGAGCTGCCCGGCCTGCCGCCTTCGGTATTGTCTGTTATCAGGCAACAGAAGTCATCCGGAACAAACACCAACCTGCGAGACCGCGTGCTGGTTGAAGAAAGCGTTCAGACGCAGTATGCCGTTACCGGCGGCAGAAATGTCTGGCTCAGGGTCGAGCACAAAAAATGAGAGGCAAAATGCCAGTGATACGTCGATTTGTCCTATTGATTTTCATTGCACTGAACGCCATCGCTCTGAGCGCGTTCGCTTCCACGACGAGAACCAAGAGCTACAGAAGCCAACACGATTTTGAGGCCGGAGAAAGTCACGGTATTTCGATCGATCCGAACGGTGTGCTTTCGTTGGGACCAAGACTTCAGGAAATTTTCAGCGCCGAACTGCCATACATCTGGGCAAGTGTTTCGGACTCGCGAGGCAATCTCTATCTCGCAGGCGGGAGTGACGGCGCCGTTTACCGGATCGATTCGGGTGGCAAGGCCACAGAACTGTTCAAAAGCCCGGAGCCTCAGGTTTATGCGCTGGCCATCGACAGTCGGGATAACCTGTACATTGGGACTTCTCCTAATGGCAAAGTTTACCGGATCTCGGCAAGCGGCGCAGGCAGCGCGCCTCAGGAAGCCTTTTTCGATCCGGGCGAAGTCTACATCTGGGCGATGACATTCGACCGTAACGGAGCGCTGTTTGTCGCGACCGGCGAGACCGGCAAAATTTTCAAAGTCGACAGGACGGGGAAGGGCGCTGTGTTCTACGACTGCGAGGACAAGCATGTCGTCGAGCTTGTCCGCGACCGTCATGGCGATTTTCTTGCAGGAACTGCCGGCAAAGGCATGGTCCTGAAGATTAGCGCCGGCGGGAAGGCCTTTGTTTTGCACGACTCGCCTCTGCTGGAGATCACCGATATTTATGAAGACCCGGCAGGAGCCGTCTTTGCCGCGGCCACCGGTGGCGCACAACTGACGAGAAGTATTCCACCCGCAGCCTCAAAGGAAACGGAGCAGACCGACAGGGGGAGGAACGCGAATTCAGACGAAGGCGGGAATAGCTTTCATTCCGGCGAAACCAATCCTGAGGGACGCAGTGCAGGAGGAAGGCAGTCGGGGGAACTCTATCGAATCGCCGCGGACGGAACGGTGACCACCTTCAGGACATTGCACGCTGAACGCATCTACAGCCTTTCGGCCGCGCCGGGATCCGGCCTTTTTCTGGGAACAGGGGAAAAGGGACGCATCTACCAAATCAGCAGCAGCGGCGAGGTAACGCTCGTTGCGGCCTTGAAAGATCTGGAGATCACCGGGTTTACGAAAACCGGAGCCGGAGCGACCAATGTCTTAACCTCCAACGCCGGCAAGGTGTATCGAATGGAGGAGGGGTTCGAACGGGAGGGGGAATTCGTCTCCGAGGTTTATGACGCCAGAGTGGTCTCGCAGTGGGGAGCAATAAGTTGGGATGCAGATCGACCGGGCGGTACGGGCGTCACCATACAAACGCGGAGTGGAAACAGCGAGAAGCCGGATAAGACATGGAGCGAGTGGTCGGCTGTCTATGCTGTGGCTGAGGGTTCTCCTATTGAAAGCCCCGCTGCCCGCTACCTGCAGGTAAAAAGCGTATTGACCTCGAAAGACGGCAGGAAAACGCCGCTCGTCCGGGAAATCACCTTTTCGCACTTACAGAAGAACGTGCCACCGGTCATCAGCCAGATTCATGTGCACACCCCGGGCGAGTATTACCCGGATGCGATGGACAGCGACAACCACGGCTCAGACCTCGACGACAGCGAGTTCCAAAAGGATAAAGACTTTCAGAATCACTCCTTCGGCCGTAAATCTCAGCGAAAGGGATACCGTTCCGTGAGCTGGGCGGCCGCGGATGACAACGGCGACGACCTCTCCTACGATCTCTTTTTCAGGGGAGTAGGCGAAAAGAGCTGGCGAACCCTGGCACGCAGCGTTTCGGGCTCGGTTTACTCCTGGGACAGTGAGTTGATGGCCGACGGTCGCTATCAGATCATGATCCGGGTCAGCGACGAGCCGTCGAACCCGCCGGCGCTCGCGCTGACCGCCGAGAAAGTTAGTCAGCCGTTTGTCGTCGATAACCGGGGGCCGCTCGTTTCCGGCATCAAAGTGAGAACGGAAGGAACGCACACGATTATCTCCTTCTCGGTGAAGGATTCGTGGACTCGGATTGAAAAGGCGCAGTACGGCATAAATGCCGCAAAGTGGGTGCTGGTATATCCAAAAGACGGCATCTGCGATTCCCGGTTGGAGCGATTTGAAATCAGGCTGGATTCCCGCCTCACTGGAGAAAACACCATCGTCATCAAGGCGCGCGACGCGCTGGGAAACATCGGATTCGCCAGCAGCGATGTGACCCTCTGACGCATCGATCCGGCAGGTCCGGGCGCCAGGCGAGGAGCAGGGCGAACGGTTCTGCGGGTTCCTTGCGAGCCCAATGATTTATGAAATACCATCTCAGGCCCTGAAAGGACACCATTTGTCAACCCAAACGCAGACGATTCTCGAGAAAATAAAGCGGGGCTTTGAGCGCGGCCAGCGATTCGTTATCACGACACACGTCAACCCCGACGGCGATGGCCTCGGCTGCGAAGCCGCTTTGGCCGCGTACCTGACTGACGCCGGCAAGGATGTTTACATCTTCAACAGTGGTCCGCTGCCATCGAACTACGACTATCTCGATCCGGACCGGAAGATGATGATCTATGCCTCCGAGGCTCATCGCGAGCTGGTTCTGACAGCTGATTACGTGATCGTCGTTGACATCAGTGACTGGGAGCGCCTGCGCAATCTGGGCCGCGACATGCGGGAGGTCAATATACCGATTATCTGCATTGACCACCATCCACCGCACGGCAAGTTCGGAGATATCAGCCTGATCGATACCAAAGCCTCATCGACGGGAGAAATCGTGTTCGACCTGCTGACTTTTTGTGGCGGCAGTCTTTCGAAGTTCATCGCGGAAGCCCTTTATACCAGCATTGTGACCGACACCGGTGGATTTCGTTTTTCAAACACCACCGCCCGCACCTTTAGCGTTGCTTCAAAGCTTATTGAACTCGGGGCAGACTCGCACGATATTTACCGGCGCATTTACGAACGACAGTCTTACGCCAAGAAGAAGCTTCTCGCCTACGTGATCAACAACCTCAAGTTTGAGCAGTCGGGGCGGGTGGCGTGGTTTTGTATTCCCAAAGACCTGATTTCCCGGCTGGGCGCGAAACCGAATGACACCGAAGGTTTTGCCGACTTTCCACGGGCCATCGACGGTGTGGAAGTCGCCGCAATGTTCAACGAACTGGATGGCGAGCGCGTGAAAGTAAGTTTACGGTCCAAGGGCAACTACGTAGTCAATGGCGTTGCGCGAAAACTTGGTGGTGGCGGGCACCCGTTTGCCGCGGGCATCTTGCTGGAAGGCGGATTGCAGAGCCAGATCAAGCGCGTGTTGCAGGAACTCTCTAAACTCGTAAATACGGCCCAATAGGCCATTCATCCTCAAAGAGCACAGATCTGAAACGCAACTTTGGATACACGCACCTTCAACACGCATTTCACCGACTTTCGTCCCGAAATACTGGAAACGACCCGTGGCCTAAGAGATCGCCGCTCAGGGGTTCTATCCGTAGTTTGCGACGGCGAGGAGGCAGCCCGCAAGGCGATCTTTTCTTCCCCCGGCGCAGGCATTGTTCTGGACGGCTTTCCCTGTGAACCCGCGACGCGGGAGATCACGCTTCGGTTTGTTCTGGATGATACACCGCCACCCGCAGGCGAGAATCAGCTCGTAGCCGCCGCCACCAGCCTGGCGGTCATGACTTTTCTACATCGTTTTCCCCGGTATCTCGCCGTCACGCCCAAGTTTGTTTTTGAGTCCAGCCAGTCGGGGAGTTCTGCAAGAATAGTGGGCAGCGCCTGTCTTGGGGACTCGACAGCCATGATGAGCATCGAGGCCAATACCCTCTTGCAGGAGGGGCATATCGGCGTGAAGGCGGGGACGCTCTGCCCTCTGCAGCAACATTTTTGCGTTCGCCTGTCGCGCCCGAACTCCGGAGTTCCGGCGTCGCCTTCGTTGCATGCCGCCGCCTCCCACCTGACGACCTGGCTGAGCCAGTTGACAACACGGAAACTGAACCCGTTGACCCCGGCGCGCATCGTCGTGGATCCGCTTGCTTCCTGCGGCCAGGAAGCGGACGGCGATGTACGTCTGTTGCGTGGTGTTGTTCTTGCGACAGGACCGGAGGCGCTTGAGTCTGTGCTCGCGGCAATGCGGGCTACGCTATACGGTCTGTCACGGGCTACGGGCTGCGAACACACTTTCGAACTCATGGACCGGACGCCTGCGCTGCCGGCTAGTGACAAGCTGAACACGCTGGTCGCGGAGATAGCGGATGCCGTCCTTGGGGCGGGACGGTGCGTTTCGCTGCAACATCTGAATAAGGACCATTCGGACCTGTCGCCTTACCTGAGCACACTCGAAGGCTGTGCCATCTACCACAAATCCTTTTCCGGCGCGTTCGACGCCACCCGTGAATCGGCGCGCTTGCAGGAGATTGTGGAAAGCAGCGTAACGCCATTGGTGAAGGTTTTGCTGGCCATCTTGCTGGACGTCCGCTGAGCAGAGGTACGGATATTAAAAAGCAACAACATGCCTTTTTGCGCTTGCAATTGACTCTGAATTAGATTAGCTTTTTCCGTTGCTCAGGGAGGTTACCCCATTTCGAAGGATCGAATCAAGTGAGCTCTGACGCCTTGGAAAAATGCCCCGCCACACCGAATCCGAGCCCTGATCCGCGCGAATCAGAGCTGTTTCGTCCGGCCTTCTCCTGTATGGATGTTGCGGCTGTTCTGCTCGACCGGCACGGGAAGATTATCGTTGCCAACAAGGCCTTCCGATCGATCTGCGGCCAGGCGTTTGAGCAGGACAAATGCCCGAACTCGCTCCTGGATGTCATGGTTCCGGTCGACTACGATGAATTTTCCGGACTTCTGGAATCGGTAATCCATTGCGGCCTGCCGTCAGCGAGTCTTGACACCCGGCTGGTAGATGGCAAGAATCTGGGCGTCGAGAGACGAGTGACAGTGTCCCCCCTCGAAGACGGCGAGCATTTCATCGCCACGTTTCACGATGTTCCCGCGGGTGGCAGCACACATGCCGAGTTGAAGCAACGCGCCCAGGATTTGGAGAACCTTTTTTATCTGATTTCCCACAACCTGAAGTCCCCGGCAGTTTCTATTCAGGGCTTCGCCCGACTCCTCATGGATGAAGGCGCCGGGCTTTCGCGTGCCGACAGCAATCACTACCTGGAACGCATACGCAAGAATGGTGAACGCATGGACGCGATGCTTCAGGATCTCGTGGCGTACTCGCGTGTGGCCAAAGGGGGCTTTAACCCGGAAACGGTGAGCCTGGCCGACGTTATGGAGGGCATCCGCGCCGAACTCCTGTTCAAGATCCGCGAGCGGGAAGTCGAATTTAAAGTTGCCGCAAACCTGCCAACCGTGTTCGCCGATCGGGAGGGGATCCGGTCGGTGTTCTATAACCTCATCGAGAACGCAATAAAATATGCCGGCGAGGCGCGGCCACCTGTGGTCGAGGTCGGCTGGGAGGCTAAACAGCGCTTCCTGGTATTTTGGGTAAGGGATAACGGGCCGGGTATCCACGAGAAATTTCATGAGTCCGCCTTTGACCTTTTCGAGCGCGCTGCCGCACCGGCGCATGTTGAAGGAACCGGCGTCGGTCTGGCGATTGTCAAGCGCATCGTTGAAGGGCACGGTGGACACGTGCGGTTGAGCTCGGCCGTGAACCGAGGGACTCAGGTCTTTTTTACGTTGCCAAAACCCACGAATCAGTCGCACGGGTAGTGATGAGATGATTAGGGAAGAAGTTTGCCGGCCGACCACAAAAAACGATGAGAAGTTAAACCTCTACCTGCACATCATTGCGCATGAAATCAGGAGTCCGCTGGTTTCGATCCAGGGGTACGCCCATCTTCTGCAGGAGCAGCTTGCCGGCAACGTTCCCCGCGAATGCAGCGACTACCTGCGCAGAATCGACGCTAATCTGAAAAGGGCGGATGCCTTGCTTTCCGATATCTCCCGGCTGGCCCGGGTCGCTATCGATGAGGATAACTTTCGCAAAGTCGGAGCGCATGAGCTCGTCAACCAGGCCGTCGAGACCCACCAGATTCACATTGCGAAAAGCGGTTTGGAATTGACAGTTGAGGAGGACCTGCCCGACCTCTACTGTGACGCTGCCGCTATGGTGACCGTTTTTTCCAATCTTATCGGCAACGCCATAAAGTACTCCCGGCAGAAAAAGGGAGGAAAAATTGAAATCGGCTACCTGCGCGATGAGATCTTTCACAAATTCTACATCAAGGACGACGGAGTCGGCTTCCAGGCCAAGGACAGCAGCAAGGTGTTCTTGCTGTTCCGTCGCCTGCGCAACAAGAAAGATGTCAGTGGTACGGGGCTCGGGCTTTGTATCGTAAAACAGATCATCGAAGGGCACGGTGGCGAGATCTGGGTGGAGTCCAGGAAAAATCGCGGAGCCACGTTCTTCTTTACTTTACCAAAAAATTCACCCCACATCACGGAAATTTCTACCTAGTCGAGGGGCTTAGCATACATGGATAGCGCGCTAAAAGTTTTGATAGTCGAGGACGACGCAGATCAGGCGAACCTGTTAAGAAAATGTCTGGCGGATTCCGACAAGCGGTATGAGGTGGAGACCGTCAGTACCGGTAAACGATGCCTGGAAAAGGTGAGGGAACAGCAGTACGAAGCAGTTGTGCTGGATTATCAGCTTTTGGATGAAAGCGGCCTCGAAGTGCTGGGGAAAATGTCCGAATGCGGCGTTGATACGCCCGTCGTTGTCGTTTCCGGCCACGGTAGCGAACAAATTGCGGTCGATGCTCTGAAGAAGGGGGCCGCGGATTACGTGGTCAAAGATAATCGCATCCTCTCGGTACTCCCCACAGCCGTTCATCGGAGTATCGAGACCCACAAGCTCGAAGAGAGGCTGCGCGCCTCTGAAAAGAAATACCAGACTTTGTTTGAAAGCGCCGGCGACGCTATTCTCATTCTCGCTCCGGACACCTTCGAAGTGGTCGAGGCGAATGCCATGAGTGAGGAGATATTTTCCCGTCCGGTTTCAGAACTCACTGGCCAACCCTTCCTGGATATCTTTCCCGACGACCAGAGGGAGGCCGTGGCCAGCGTCTTGCGTCGCGTGCACGCCGATGGCGGGTATAACAGTGACAACTTGGTTTTCGGCGCGCCCGACGGCGGACAACTGCCGCTCGAATTGAACGCCAAGATGATCGACTTGAGCACGCGCCGGATTCTGTGCAACGTGCGTAACATTGCAGAAAAGCAGCACCTGCAAAGTCTTATTCTGAGCAGCAAGCGGCGTCTGCAAAGCACCTTTGATGGCATCACCGATGTTATTTGCCAGGTCAATCCCGATCTCGAGGTCGTCATGGCTAACAAGCGGTTTTCGCGCATGGCAAACTGCGAGCCGGACGAAGTGATCGGCCGGCCTTACTATGAGCTGCTATGTGGCAGAGACAGCGCCTGTGACGAGTGCCCTGTGGTGCGGACGTTGCGAACTCTCACCTCCGCGTTCATCGAGCGGACGCATGACGGGCAGGTTTTCGAGATCTGGAGCTATCCGATTCTCGATGTGGACGGCGGGCTCGATTCGGTTGCCATCTACTCGAAAGATGTAACGGAAAAGAAGAAGCTCGAAAAGACACTCGTACAATCAGAAAAGCTGGCTTCGATCGGGTTGCTCGCTTCCGGCATCGCCCACGAGCTCCGCAACCCGCTCAACGTCATCGAAACCGCCCGCTACTACATCGCCGAGTTTCTGGCCGCCAACGATCCCGAGGTTGCAGAGAAACTAGACATCATTCACAAAAATGTGTTACGCTCCTCAAAAATTATCAATAACCTGCTTGAGTTCTCGCGCCAGTCACCGCACGCAAGGGAGAGTATCTCGCTCAAAGCGCTCGTTGAGAACACCATGGCTTTGATAAAAAAGGAGCTCGAGGCCAAGAACATCGAGTTCACACAAACCGGTTTGGGTCAGATTTCCGTTTGCTTCAGCCTCGATTCCTTGAAGCAGGTGCTGCTCAATTTGATCATCAATGCCGTCAATGCCATGGAGGCCGGTGGCACGCTGACGATCAGCGCAGAACGGTCTGAGCCCGGTTGGGTCGAACTGAAAGTGCGCGATACGGGCTCGGGCATTGAGCAGGAGAACCTGAGCCAGTTGTTCTCCCCGTTTTTTACCACGAAACACACGGGCGAAGGCACGGGCCTGGGCCTCTACATTACCCATATGATCATAGAACGGAACGGTGGGCGCATCAACGTCGAAAGCGAGGTGGGCGTCGGCTCAACCTTTAGCGTTGTTCTGCCTGAAAGTGAAGTAAATACAGATTGTTAGGCCAATGGTGACCGGTATTCCTGATGGGGCAGTCCGCCCGGTTTTTTGTTTGACAAAGAGCCGTTGAATTGTTACATTAGGCCCGCATTTAACCGACGGGAGCCATGGGCAAAAGCATAGAAAACGGCAGCGTGTCATTGAAAGAGATCTGCAGGCCGATTAAGAAAGATCTCGAGACCTACGAACATGAGTTCAGACGTCTCCTCAAATCCAACGTTTTTCTGATCGACAAAGTCATTCAGTACATTATCGCCAACAAGGGCAAACGGCTGCGCCCAATCCTCGTCATCCTGACCAGCCGCATGCACAACGGCAACGGCGCCGTGCTCGACGAGCGCAATCTGAAGGCGGCGGCGATCATGGAGTTGCTGCACACCGCGACACTCGTGCACGACGACGTGATCGATACCTCCCGCCAGCGGCGGGGCGTGCCTTCAGTCAATTCCATCTGGAAAAACAAAGTATCGGTTTTGATGGGGGACTATCTGTTTTCGAAGTCACTTCGGGCAATGCTAAGCCTGAAAAGCATGCGCGCCTATGAGATCATCTCGCAAACCGCCGAGCGCATGGCGCAGGGCGAGCTTCTCGGCGTCGAGCGCAGCAAGGACTTCTGGATGGAAGAGGATGTTTATTTCCAGCTGATCGCAGATAAAACGGCCTCTCTGCTCGCCGCCGCCTGCCAGTTGGGGGCAGTCTCGGTTACCGATAACGAGGACGACGTGGCGGCCATGCGCGATTTTGGCGAGCATCTCGGTATTGCCTTCCAAATCAAGGATGACCTTCTTGATATTCTGGGAAAAGAGAATCAAACCGGCAAACCGCTGGGAAATGACATCCGGGACAACAAAGTGACCCTGCCTTTAATCCATGCCCTCAAAGAAGCGAGGAAGCAGGATGCCAGGCGCGTTATTCGCATGATTAAACGTGGCGCCGGCCGTTCAGAGATTAAAGAAATCATCTCGTTTGTCGAAACTCATGGTGGTGTCGAATACGCCATGGGCAGAGCGCAGGAGCACATCGAGCTGGCGAACAAATCCCTTGAGCGCTATCCCGACACCCCATACAAAGAGTCCCTCGGCATGCTCGTACGGTTCATTACCAGCCGGGAAAACTGAGGAGTATTCCGGTTCATGTGCGGCAGTAACGCTTAGCCATGACCGGGCGGCCTTTGCCTTCGACTCCAGGCAGAAAACACGATTTCCGACGGTCTCCGATTGGTCAAACGGCCTGGTTTGCGGGTATTGATTGGTAATCATGTTGACATGGAACACTAACTAGGGCAAACGAGATATGCCAAGAACACTCGTCACCGGTGGAGCCGGTTTTTTGGGCTCTCACATCTGTCAATATCTGCTGAGCAAAGGACACGAAGTCATCGCGATGGACAACCTGCTGACTGGAACGGTTGCCAACATCGAGCACTTGCAGTGTGAACAGTTCAGATTCATCAAGCACGACGTCACAGAATATATCTACTGCGCCGGTCCCATCGACTACGTTATGCACTTCGCATCTCCAGCCAGCCCAATGGATTATCTGGAGTACCCGATTCAAACGCTGAAAGTGGGAGCTCTCGGCACGCACAAAGCACTCGGCTTGGCCAAGGAAAAGAAAGCTACCTTCCTCCTGGCCTCGACTTCAGAAGTGTATGGCGATCCGCAGGAACACCCGCAACGGGAGGACTATTGGGGACACGTCAATCCGGTCGGGCCGCGCGGCGTCTACGATGAGGCCAAGCGCTTCGCCGAGGCCACGACCATGGCTTATCACCGGTTTCACGGTGTAGATACAAAGATCGTCCGGATTTTCAACACGTACGGTCCACGCATGCGGCCCAACGATGGCCGTGCCATTCCGGCCTTTGTGCCTCAGGCTCTGCGGAACGAACCGATCACCGTGTTTGGCGACGGCTCGCAAACGCGGAGCTTTTGCTACGTCGACGATCTGGTCGATGGCCTCTACCGGCTGATGCTTTCCGACCACCACGATCCGGTCAATATCGGGAACCCGCGCGAGCTGACCATCCGGCAACTCGCCGAGACGATCGTCCGCATGACCGGCAGCAAGAGTGAGATATCTTTTAAACCGCTTCCGGTGGATGACCCCAAGGTGCGGCAACCCGATATCAGCAAGGCAGAGGATATTCTGGGATGGCAGCCTCAGGTCAAGCTTGAGGAGGGGCTGAGCAACACGATCGCCTGGTTCGAAACTCAGGTCGAAAAACGATAATCGGGCACTTAGACGGTCAGATATCGCCGATTGCCTGAGGGCGCCCCAAACGGATAGAATGCGTCCTTAGCACGGGTTTCGATTTCACTGATATCCGTGCCCATCACCCTCGAAGGGCGTTCCCTGTTCGGCGTACTGTTTCGCTACTCCGCGGTAGAAGTCGGCCTCTTCAGTTTTTCCCCGCTTGCGAAATCCCTGTTCCAGAATGGACGCCTTCCGCAGGAGTGTTTTCAGCGCCAACTGTCTCTGTTCGGGTTCGAGATGGGCATCGCGCAAGAGCGCTTGTAGCGCCCGCACACGGTAGCAATCCAGACCCCAGGCCGCCGAGAGCTGGTCTTTACGGCCGCCGCGTTTGGTGATCAGCGGAGTGTCGATGTAGTGAAACGGAAACTGCAGCGAGGCGCGAAGCCACAAGTCGTAGTCTTCGCAGACGGGCAGGGTTTCGTCGAACAATCCTGCGCGGTCAAAAAAATCGCGCCGCATCAGCACTGAAGATGGACTGACGATACACAAAGGCACACAGTGTTCGAAGATCCAGCCGGAATATTTTCGGTGCTTTTTTTTCTGATTTACCCGAACGCCTCGTCGGATCCAGATTTCGTCGGTGTAACACACCATGGCCTGAGGATGCATCTTCATAAACTCGATCTGAATTTCGAGTTTTCGGGGCGCCCACAGGTCGTCTGAATCGAGAAAGGTGAGATAGACGCCTTGCGCCCGTGCAATGCCCAGATTCCGCGCGGCGCTCGGTCCTGAGTTTTCCTGACGAAAATATCTGAGGCGCTGTCGGTTCGACTCACAAAATATGGCTGTATCATCTGAAGAGCCGTCGTCGACGACGATGAGTTCGAAGTCCCGGTAAGTCTGCGCCAGGACGGACTGCACGGCCTCTTCGAGAAATGCTCTGCGGTTGTATGTGGGAATGATGACGGTGGTTTCCGGCATGGGACCTTCGATGCGTGAACTGCCGCTGTGCGAGTTCGTTTATCGGTGAATTTAAACAATGGCTTGCGATGTTGCAAGCACTTCGTTGTCCTGCCGGTCGTCAAAGTCGCGCTGAGCATGGCAAAGGAAACTGATTTCACTCGACCGCTGCCTGTTAGCGAGTTTGATTGCAACCACGGGGCAAAGACTTCGTATGTCGAACTATTACTACGAACTTCCGGAGGAATCGAATGGAACTCGCCGTTCTTCTAGTTTTGTTTGCTGCGTTTCTCATCTCTTTCAAGGTGCTTGGCTTGGTGTTCAAGGCCGGCTTTTTTCTCCTGACTCTGCCGTTTCAGATTCTTGGCGCGGTGCTGGGCGTTTTTTTGCTAGTGGTGATCTTGCCGTTTGCGGTGGTGGTCGGGGCTCTGACGGCTTTGCTGGCGCCCCTGTTTGTGCTCGGCCCGGTCATTCCGTTTTTGCTGGTAGGAGCGGGGATTTACCTGCTGGCCAAGGACTGACTTGAAGTATTGTCTGGCGGCTGTTCGCGCCTCGCTGGGTGAGGTCGGTGAACACACCCGGGGCGCGGTCCGACTGCTGGAGCGGGCGGGGATGCGCTTCCTTAACCATCTTGACCCGTTTGATGCCGGCCCGTACTACGGCGCGCAAGTGGATGACCTCATCCCGGTTAGGGAGTGCCGCAGACTGAGAGCGGCGACAGGTCGGCCGGATCGCGCCCGAAGCCGGTTCTTCCTTGTTGGATGCGACGATTCGCGGGGCTTCCGGGCGGTGCGTGCCGACGCCGCCGTTGAGGGCAGGCGTCTGGTAGTAGCGCGCGAGGCCCTGGAGGTGCTCGGGGTCACTGAGGGTCAGCAGGTGGATGCTCTTGCACTCCCGTGAGACTCACTCGTCGGCTTTTGGACGAGGCTTTTGTCGGGGGAAAGATTGGGACCGCCTGCCCGGAGTGCCCGACCGGCGGAATCCCGTC
>CAZTNL010000007.1:0-17715 GCA_964614885.1 uncultured Calditrichaceae bacterium
GGTGACTTGTCGCCGAAATGTCAAGAAATACAACGAAGCGGGGCCAGCAGCCGGGCGGACGCTGCCGGTTGTTTTCTACGAGGCAGCGGGGTTTATCCCCGGTCGGGAGCCATTTCATGGCGGTCAGGCATGGCTGGCCTAATGCATCAGGATCATCTTGTTAGTCGCCCGTGTGTCGCCGTGCGCAGCCGGTAAGAATAGACGCCCGACGGCGCTGCCACGCCGCGGTCGTTCAGGCCGTTCCAGACCACCGCTCGACGGCCACGCTTCTCAGCCCTTTTTCGCTCTACTAAAAAAATACCAAAGTTGGCTCGAAAGCGCAGACCAGGGAAAGGCCTGCATACCACCAGAAGTTTACCTATAGAAGCTCGGGCAGGAGATTGGCCAGCGCCAACGCGAGGAAAAAGGCGGCTGCCTGGGCCAATTTGGTCTCTACGATTCCCCACCGGTGAATGCGAAGGCTAATGTCCTGTGAAAGTGTCATGCTAATCTCCTTAGAGGCCGATACCGCCCGTTTACGTCGACCGGAAGGCCCCTCACCTCAGGACGATCATTTTACGAACTATATTCGCAGGTCCAACCTGCAACTTATAAAGGTAGATCCCATTTGCAAGAGCTGCCCCATCAAGAGTTACCCGATGTCTTCCTGCTGACCGGGGACCTCGAACCAGTTTTCTGACCTCCCGGCCCAGCAGATCGTAGACGGTTAGCGTCACCGATGCCGCGCTTCGCAAAGAATACCGGATAACGGTTTGCCCTCCTGCCGGCCCCGAATTTCTTGCCGGGTTGGGAAAATTCTGTTCGAGAGAAAAGGCCTTCGGAATTGGGGTTCCGGGTTCAGCGATGGCGGTCACGGCGTTTAGCGCTTCTATCGCGTTAAGGAGTGGATAATCTCGTCCGGTTACCGGGTCGTTTACGGTACGGGAGCTGCTCTTCAGCGCGGTGATGATGTCTCCGGCTGTTAGATTTGGGTTTTTCTCAAGCATCAGTGCCGCGACTCCGGCAGCATGCGGAGAGGCCTGGGAGGTGCCACGGAAAGTGGAGGTTCCGTTTCCAAGACCGACTGAAGTAGTAATCGCGCCGGGCGCCACCAAATCCAAACCTTCGGTGCGACTCGTGAAGCAGGCCAAAGTCGAGGTCGACGTTGTCGCATCAAAACAAGTTGGCCAGAAGCCACCGAACAAAGTTTGATACGTGCCGCTATCGGGTTCACGGCCGAGTTGAGAATCATAGGCAGCGCCAACCGCGACAACCCCGGAAACGCACGCGGGCCCCGTCATACTGCTGAAAGAGCCGGTGTTGCCCGAACTGGCAAATATCACCATCCCAAGATTCCTGGCCCTGGCCACAACATCGGCAAAGACACTTAGCTGGGCGTCACAGACGCTGCCATTGAACTGGGCATCCGTTACCAGACTCATGTTGACCACTTGCACATTCAACGTCGCCTGATTGCTCACCAAATAGTCGAGACCGGCAATCCAATCGGAAACCCAGCCCCGGTTATTTCGATCCAGAACCTGAATGGCGACGATCCTGGCATCGGGCGCCACACCGACCGGCGCGATTGTCCCGTCTGAGGTGACGATGCCGGCAACATTGGAACCATGACCGTGCAGATCCATCGCCCCCGTACCGACGTCAGCGCCCTGATTCAAGAAATGATATTGATGCACGATATCCCGGCTCAGGTCGGGGTGATTCAAATTGACCCCGGTATCGAGGACTCCGACAACGACATTCTTGCCGGTGAAGCCCAAATCGTGCGCCACATCCGCCTGGATAGCCGGCACGCTTTCAGCCAGCCCGCCCCGGCCGGACATGTCGAGCTGGATGCTTTCAACTTCGGGATGCTTCCCGAGTTTGAGGAGACCACCGTCAGACAAGAGCCCGCTGAATCCGGCAACTGTCCGGTACTTGTACCGCAACTGGAAGTCCTGATCGCTCAGGACCGCAAGAACCGCATTCTGCAGCGCCGTAATTTGTTGCTCCGGAACTGCCTGCGCCGATTTGGATACGGCGCGCGCCCGGAGCTTGACCAAAACCATCGCCCTGCCGGATTGATGCACGGCAGCGCGCACGTTTTCATCCACGACAGCCGTTTGCGAGTAAAGGGTGCCGGCATACAACAAGGACACCAACAAACATCTTTTCACCAGCGTCTTCATAACTTCCTCCCGATTTTCTTTCCCCGCTCTTTCAATTTTCCTTCAGCCTGCGACGTTCATCAGGAATACCCGCAGGCGGCCGGTGAAAGTCGATGCCATCCAGCCGTTGCCAAAGACCTTCTAATTCAGGGCCCCGCGCGTCAACACTCTCCAGACGATGAACCATAAGATCCCCAAAACAATTGGGAAAGGCACGTTTTCCAGCCGAGTGTCTGGAAAGAGCTTGGAAAAAGCAATAAGCATAACTAGCGAGATAGTCAGTGCAAAAAAACCTCGCCGGATTGGATGCTGACGGGGTTCGCTGCTGAGCTCCGCGAAATTCCTGCCGCGTTCCCTGCCTACCCGGAATACGAGCGTTTCTCTCTTCCTCGGGACACCCCATAGCTTGAATGGTTGCATGGTTCTTTCCCTCCATCGTTTGATTCGATGAATGTTTGTTGATCCCGCTCGCCCTCATGCTGGTTCGAAATCAGGTAAGGCGGGATCGTCAAACACGATAATCATGCTCCCACGATCATGGCAAAGTAGGGTGCGCGCGCAGTGAAATGACAAGTGGGATAAATTAAGATATGAATGTATGGTAAAAAACCAACAGGAAAATGACATCCGCGTCATTTATTCTGCGGCGGGTGGCTGTGCCCGGGCCCGCTCTGCTGCGGCCCGGCGGTGGTCGTATGGCTCGGCTAGACGATGATCGTTTGCTCGCGCTCGGAACCGACGGACACGATGCCGACGGACACACCGGTGAGATTTTCGATGGCGCGAATGTAACGCCGGGCATTTTCCGGCAACTTTGCCAGCTCCTGGATGCCGCTCGTCGGTTCCTGCCAGCCCGGGAAAAGCTCGTAGACCGGCTCGCATTGCTCGAGGATCCGGATTTCGCTCGGAAAGGCGGTGAATGTTTTGTCTTCGAAGCGATAGGCGACGCAGATTTTTATTTCTTCGAGCGTATCCAGAACATCGAGTTTGGTCAGGGCGAAGCTGCTGAGACCATTGACACGGCGGGCAAAGTTGGCGATGACAGCGTCGAACCAGCCGCAGCGGCGAGGTCTGCCGGTGGTGGCGCCGAATTCGTCGCCGAGCTCGCGCAGGTTCACGCCCTCCTCTTCGGCCATTTCGGTCGGAAACGGCCCCATGCCCACGCGCGTGGTGTAGGCTTTGATAACGCCGATAACCTCGTCGATGCACGTCGGTCCGATTCCGACGCCGGAGCAGGCACCGCCGCTGGTCGGCGTCGAAGAAGTGACAAACGGGTAGGTGCCGAAATCGATATCGAGAAGTGTGCCCTGCGCGCCCTCCAGCAGCACTTCCTCACCGGCCTGCACGGCATCGTTGACCAACACCGATACATCCTTGATGTACGGATCGATTTTTTCGTCGAACTCGAGATATTCATTGATAATCGGCTCGGCATCGAGCTCATCCGCGCCGTAGATCTTGGCCAGGATCTCGTTTTTCTCGGCAATGTTCCGGCGCAGCTTGGCCTCGAATGTCTTCCGGTCGAGCAAATCCACGATGCGGATGCCGGTGCGGTTGGCTTTGTCGACATAAGCGGGGCCGATACCGCGGCCGGTGGTGCCGATGCGGCCGGCGACATCGCTGGCCTCTTTGGCGCGATCCAGCAGCTTGTGGTACGGCATGATCAGGTGCGCCCGGTGGCTGATGAAAAGCCGGTCCTGCACCTCGATGCCCTGCTGCCGGAGCATTTCGATCTCTTCCAGGAGCGCGGCCGGGTCCACAACCACGCCGTTGCCGATGGCGCAAATCGTATCTTTCTGCAGAATCCCCGACGGGATGAGATGCAAAACATACTTGGCGCCATCGATGACCACGGTGTGCCCGGCGTTGGCGCCCCCCTGGTAGCGGGCGACGAGATCGGCGCGCTCGCTCATCAAATCGATCATCTTTCCCTTGCCCTCATCACCCCATTGGGCGCCGACAACTACTTTTACCGACATGACACTTTTGCTCCAATAATGGCTGTTTTGCTGCGTTCAATGCGTCTGCCGCCCTTTTCCCCATGAACTGGCTGGCGGTCGGCACCCTGCAGATGCCTGAGACAAAAAACTCCGGCACAACCGTGCCGGAGCTGACTTTCAAGAATCGCTTTGTCGCGTGTTCAGCGTTGCTAGAGAAAACTCTGCACCGCTTCCTCGACGGTCTCGAACGCTTCGAAAACCGTCAGGAGCTTGGTGATCATGAGCAGACTTTGAATGCGGTCTGTGATGTTCGCCAGTTTCAGGTCGCCGCCACTATTGCGCATGGTGGTGAGACCACCGATGAGAATTCCGAGGCCGGAGCTGTTCATCCAGTCGACGTTTTGCAGATCGGCAACGATTTGCGGCTTGCCGGCGTCGATCAATTCGTGCAACTTTTCATGGAGAAGGGTGGCATCCGGACCGCCCATAATTTTCCCGGACAGTTCCAGAATGACGATCCCCTTGCTCTCGCGCTGCTGCATGTTCATCTGCGTATCCTCCTGAGAAAGGTCAACAACTTAGGCGCGCTTGGCGATCGGCTTTCCATGCTTGAGCTCGCGCCGCATTTCCCACTCGACCAGAATCGGGCTGGCGATGAAGATCGAGCTGTAGGTTCCGATGGCGACGCCGACCATGAGGGCGAAAGCGAAATCATGAATCACCTCGCCGCCGAAGACGTACAGGATCACGACCACGAGCATCGTCGTTACGGAGGTGACCACGGTACGCGAAAGCGACTGGTTGATGCTGATATTGACGATGTCGTTGTATTTTTCGCGCCGCAGCGATTTCATGTTTTCACGAATACGGTCGAAAACGACGATGGTGTCGTTCAGCGAATAACCGACGATGGTCAGGAATGCCGCGATGACGGCCAGGCTGAGTTCGAGGTTCAGCAGTGAGAAGAAGCCCAGCGTGATCATGACGTCGTGAAACAGGGCAACGATAGCGCCGATGGCAAAGACAAATTCGAATCGCCAACTGATGTAGATCAAGATGAAGAACAGCGCTACCAAAATCGCCAGCAAGGCCGCGCTGCGCAGTTCCGCGCCAATCTTCGGCCCCACTTTGTCTTCCGACAGCAATTCGTACGGGTTGTCGGGAAAGGCCTGCCCGATGCTCTTCTTGATGGACTCCGACATCTTCGACTCGGCATCCTGCTGCTCGATTCGGATCAGGACTTCCCGGGAGCCGCCGAAGCTCTTTATCTCGGCATCATTGAAACCGGCCGCACCGACGGCGGCACGAATGTCGCCAACAGACACATCTTTCTGAAAGCGCAGGCCGATGGATGTGCCGCCGAGGAAGTCGATGCCATAGTTCGGGCCGCCGTGATAGATCAGCGAGCCGATGCCGATGAGAATGAGGGTTGCCGAGAAGGCCAGCGCCAGTTTTCGGTTTCCGATGAAATCAATCTTCGTATTTCTGAAAAGTTGCATTTAAGATACTCTCCAATGATTAGATGCTGAGCTTTCGCACGCTCACGCGGTTGGTGAAGCTGTCGAAGATAACCCGGGTCACGACGATAGCGGTAAACATGCTGGCCAGAATGCCTATCGAAAGGGTCAGCGCAAAGCCGCGAATCGGGCCCGTGCCGAACTGATAGAGCACCAGCGCGGTCAGCAAGGTCGTAACGTTGGCGTCCAGAATGGTTGTAAAAGCACGGCCATAACCGGCGTCGATGGCGGCGCGAACGGTTTTGCCGAGGCCCAGCTCTTCCCGTATTCTCTCGAAAATAAGCACGTTGGCGTCAACCGCCATACCGATCGTCAGGATGATACCGGCAACGCCCGGCAGGGTCAATGTTGCATGAAATCCCGCCAGCACCGCCATAATGATGACCAGATTCAGGAACAGGGCAACGTTGGCAATCACTCCGGAAAGCTTGTAGTAGAGAACCATAAAAACGACGACGAGGGCGAGGCCGAACAGCGCCGACGAGGTGCCTTCATCGATGGAGTCCTGACCAAGCGAAGGGCCGACCGTGCGCTCTTCGATGACATCGATCGGGGCCGGCAGGGCGCCGGCGCGCAGGACGATGGCCAGATCCTTGGCTTCGTCGATATTGGCCATGCCGGTGATTTGCGCGCGACCCGACGGAATGCGCTCCTGGATGTTCGGGATAGACACGATGCGTCCATCGAGGACGATGGCCATGCGCTTGCCGACGTTGGCGCCGGTCACGCGCGAAAAAATCTTGGCGCCTTCGCTCGTCAGCTCCATGCCGACAACCGACTTTCCGGCCTGCAGCTGGCTGCCGATCTGAACGTGGGCGTTAGAGATCATACTTCCGGTCAGTTCCGGCTCTTTTTTCACCATGTACAGGCGATAGTAATCCTGGTCCCCGATTCTCGTCGAACGATTGAAGAACAGGAATTCAGCATCCTTTGGAAGGACCGCCTTGACTTCCGGGGAATTGAGCAGCCTCTCGACCGTGCGAACGTTTTTGGTCGGCACGGCGATGTCGCCGCCGAGGTTGGCCAGCAAGGCGTCGAAGGGGCGTTCGCTGAGCACTTCCTGGTCGATCAGCACAGTGGAGTCAGCGGCTTGCGCCGTCGAATCGGCCGGCGTGTCTTCCAGGATGGACGATTCGCCGAAGATATCTTTCAGGCTGACTTCGGTGTCCTTCCGTAGCCTGGCCGGCGCGGCGTTCGAGTCGGCTGCCGTGAGATCGGCGCCCTCTTCGCCTTTGGCCATTCTCTTTTTCAGAACGCGGTTAATATCGTTGATGACGGCGCTGACGACTTCCGGCTCAGACTCCATCTGGAACTCGAGCAGCGCCGTGGTGCCGATGATGCTCTTGGCGCGATTGACATCCTGGATGCCGGCGAGCTCGACCACGATCCGCTGCGTGCCTTGTTTGGTGATGGACGGTTCCGACACGCCGAACTGATCGATCCGGTTTCGCAGAACCTCCAGCGTCCGCTGGACGGCATCCTCAGACTCGTCCTGCAGGTCGCTGATTATTTTCGAATCGGTATCGCTGCGCTTGCCAAAATACCGGCTCAGGCGCAGATTCTTCTCGGTAAAAACCTGCTGCAAGGCATCAAAAAAGTCTTCGTTTTCGGCTCGAACCCGGTCACGTACGGTTTGTAAAGCGCTCTCCAGCTTGGCGTCGGGGTCCTTGGCCACGTTCATCAAAAGCTGGGGCAAATCGACCTCGTAAACGAGGTAGGTGCCGCCCTGCAGATCCAGTCCGAGCTTGATAGATTTCGGCTCGTTCGCAACGACTTTTTCATCGAGATTAACCAGCTTCTCGACCGTACCCACAAGATCGTCAACCGTCTTGCCGTCGCTGCCTTTGAAATTGTCACGTACCTGCAGTTCCAGGTTGCCGGCAGACAGAGCCGCCTTGATGTCGTTGTGTTCCAGGCTCGTATTTGCAATAATCTCCGAATAGCACTGTTCAGCTTGCTTTTCGAGATTCTTCAACTGGAAGGTGGGAAACAAAACGATCAGGGACCAGACCACAGCCACCAGAATAATGATCGTCTTAAACACATTATTTTTTCGCATTCGCGATTAACCTCCGCACTTATAGTGGACTTCCGGCATCTCCCGCCGGACAGCGTGAAAATGACCTGCGACCGAACACGACACGATATGGGGGTCGGACGTGCCAGCCTGCTGGACCAGTCGGCTGCAAGCGGGGTCGGTCTTCCGGCGGGCGGCTAGGATTTCGCCTCGTGACCAGAAGACTCAGACAGCCGTTTCAGCACTTCTTTGGCTACTTTCTTGACAATCGGGGGATTCGCTCGCGGGCCAAGCACAGATATCGTTTCCCTGGCGATGAGTCGTACCAATTCCTCCGTAATTCGCATTGAGCGGCTCCAATCAACAAACACGAAATATAATTTATGCTTGGTTAACTTGCAAGCACAATTTTTGCTTGGATAATCCAGCGAGACCTTCCTTTTGACGCGATTCGTTTTGACGCTCTGTTGCAGACTAAAGATTTTCTTTTTGAAACCGGCCAGATTTCTTATATTGCGTAATTACTCATTCTTGGTCAAACGAAGCACAGATGCCAAACAAAATCATCATAAAGGGTGCCAGAGAGCACAACCTCAAGAACATCGACATCGAACTGCCACGGGAAAAACTGGTGGTCATCACCGGTCTTTCTGGATCGGGAAAATCCTCGCTGGCGTTCGATACGATTTACGCCGAAGGGCAGCGGCGCTATGTCGAGAGTCTGTCCGCCTATGCCCGGCAATTCCTCGGGTTGATGGAAAAACCGGATGTCGATTACATCGAAGGGCTGTCGCCGGCGATTTCCATCGAACAGAGAAAGGCCAGCCAGAATCCGCGCTCCACGGTTGGAACCGTCACCGAGACCTACGATTACCTGCGTCTGCTGTTCGCGCGAATCGGCAAGCCGTTTTGCTACAACTGCGGCAGGCCGGTGCAGCGGCAAACCGTGCAGCAGATGGTCGATCAGCTGCTGGAATTGCCCCAGGGCACGCGCATTCAGATCCTCTCTCCCGTGGTGCGCGGCCGCAAAGGGGAGTACAAAGATATCTTCGAAGAAGCACGGCGCGACGGATTTGTGCGCGTGCGCGTAGATGGCGAGACCATCGAGCTCGCTGATGACATCACCCTGAACAAGAAGAAAAAGCACAACATCGAGATCATCGTCGACCGGCTGGTCATCGACCCCAAAATCGACAAACGGCTGGCGGACTCCCTGCAGACCGCCCTGCAGAAAGCCGAAGGCATCGTACTGATCGAGGTTCTTGCAAGCGAGAACAGCGAAGCCAGGGAACTCCTTTTCAGCGAACATTTCGCCTGTGTGGATTGCGGCATTTCCTACGAAGAACTGGCGCCAAGAATGTTTTCCTTCAACAGTCCGTACGGCGCCTGCCAGACGTGCAACGGGCTTGGCACCCAGATGGAAGTCGATCCCGAGCTCATCGTTCCCAACGAATCGTTGTCGTTGAACCAGGGAGCGATCGCAACCTGGAACGACAGCCGGGAGGGTTGGTACACAACTCAGCTGCAGGCGGTGGCCGAACACTACAGAATCGACATGGACAAGCCGTGGCAGAAGCTCGACGACCGCCACCGCAAGGTGGTGCTGCACGGTTCCAACGGCGATGAGATTCACTTCGTCTACCAGCGCGAGAAGCGGAAAATGAACTACGAGTTCTCCAGCGCCTATGAGGGGGTGATTCCCAATCTCGAACGGCGGTACAAGCAAACCGAGTCCAACTACATCCGCTCCTGGATCGAGTCCTTCATGAATGTGAAACCGTGTCCCGACTGCGGCGGCTCGCGCTTGCGCAAAGAGGCGCTGGCGGTACGGCTTGGCGACCTCAATATTCAGCAGGTCACTTCGATGTCGATCCGGAAGGCATACACATTTTTCAACGAATTGAGCCTGACCGAACGCGAGGCGAAAATCGCACACCAAGTGCTGAAGGAAATCCGCGAACGCCTTGGTTTTCTGGTCAATGTCGGGCTGGACTATCTCTCGCTCAACCGCAAGGCCGGCACCCTGTCGGGCGGCGAGGCGCAGCGCATTCGCCTGGCGACTCAGGTCGGTTCGCAGCTCGTCGGCGTTCTCTATATACTCGACGAACCGTCGATCGGGCTGCACCAGCGCGACAACCGGCGTCTGCTCGACACGCTGCTGCAACTGCGCGACCTCGGCAACACGGTCGTGGTGGTCGAGCACGATCAGGAGACCATCGAGTCGGCCGATTTTGTCGTGGACCTCGGCCCCGGCGCCGGCGCGCAGGGCGGGCACATCGTCGCCAGCGGCACACCGGCGAAAATCGCCCGCAGCAGAAAATCGCTCACCGGGCAGTACATTTCCGGCCGAAAGTCCATCGAAGTGCCTGCCAGTCGCCGAAAAGGAAACGGCAAATACCTGCGCCTCGAAGGCGCCAGCGGCAACAACCTCGACGACGTGACCGTCGACATCCCATTGGGCGTCTTCAACTGCGTCACCGGCGTGTCCGGCTCCGGCAAGAGCACGCTGATCAACGAAACGCTCTACCGCATTCTGGGACGCCATTTCTACCGGGCGAAGCGGCCGCCACTACCCTACCGGGCGCTGACCGGCCTGGAACACATCGACAAGGTCATCGATATCGATCAGTCGCCGATCGGGCGGACACCGCGCTCGAATCCCGCCACCTATACCGGTCTGTTTACCCACATCCGCGATTTGTTTGCCCAGGTGCCGGAAGCGAAGATTCGGGGCTACAAGCCCGGGCGGTTCAGTTTTAACGTCAAGGGGGGACGCTGCGAGGCGTGTCAGGGGGACGGGCTGGTCAAGATCGAAATGCACTTCCTGCCCGACGTCTACGTGCACTGTGAAGTCTGCCGCGGAAAGCGCTACAACCGGGAGACCCTGGAGATCAAGTTCAAGAGGTGCTCTATTTCGGATGTGCTCGAGATGACGGTAACGGAGGCGCTCGCCTTCTTCGAGAACATCCCGGCTCTGAAGCGAAAGCTGCAAACGCTTTACGATGTCGGTCTGGGTTACATCCACCTTGGGCAGCAGGCCACGACGCTTTCCGGCGGCGAGGCGCAGCGGGTTAAGCTGTCGACCGAGCTGTCGAAGATCAGCACCAGCCAGACCCTCTACATTCTCGACGAACCCACCACCGGTCTGCATTTCGAGGACATCAAAATGCTGCTCGGAGTGCTCAACCGTCTAATCGATAAAGGCAACACCGTGATCGTTATCGAGCACAATCTGGATGTCATCAAGACCGCGGACTACATCATCGACCTGGGTCCGGAAGGCGGGGATGGCGGCGGCAGAGTCATCGCAACCGGAACCCCCGAAGAGGTACAACTGGTGAAGTCGTCGCACACGGGAAAATTCTTACAAAGCGAGCTCTCCCGGTCGCCAGCCGGCCGGCAACGAGTCGCGATTTCCGCAGAGGACGGATGAGCAGGACTCTGCCATTCCTGTTTGCTTTTCTTTTCTCGCTCTGCTGTTCAGCCAGAAACGAAACCAGAGAGCAAGCCATTGAACTGCCGGTTTCGGTGCCGGAAGCCCGGTGGCGGCCTTTGCGCAGCCAGACCGATGCGGAGCTGCAGCGACGATTGTCGTCCCGGCTAAATCGGGTGAAGCGATGGTCGGCGTTAATTCGGCGGAACAAGATGGCTGTCGGCCTGGTGGATTTGTCCGACCCCGCCGCGCCGAGGTTTGCGCAGGTAAACGGCGATACCATGATGTATGCCGCCAGCTTGCCCAAAATTGCGGTCCTGTATGCTGCCTGCGGTGCCTTCGATGACGGAACACTGGCGGAAAAGCCGGAGTTTATCGACGACCTTACTGCCATGATCCGAAAATCCAATAACGCGGCCGCCACGCGAATGATTGACCGGCTTGGCTATGGCTACATTGCGCGCGCGGTCACCGACCCGCGGGTCAGGCTCTACGATCGAACCCGGGGCGGTGGGCTCTGGGTCGGCAAGCGCTTTGCCCACACCGGCAGGAGATATCCCGAGCCGCTGAAAAATCTGGTTCATGCGGCCACCGCGACGCAGGTTTGCAGGTTCTACTACCTGCTGGCGACCGGCCGCCTGATCAGCCCACAGCGCTCCAGGCAGATGCTCGATATTCTGGCGCACCCGGCCCTCAGGCACAAATTTGTCCATGCTTTGGACAAACTTGGTGAGACCGGTGAAGTGTACCGGAAATCCGGAACCTGGCGAATGTATCACGCCGATTCGGTTCTGGTTTGGGCAGATGACGGGCGACGCTACATTCTGGTCGGTTTGGTTGAAGACCGGCATGGCGAAAAGATCCTCAGGGAGTTGCTGCCGGTGGTGGAAGAACTGCTCAGAACGCGCCCGAGGTAGGCAATTTCATTTGCGAACAAGCCTGTCGATGTACGTCGCCAGCGTTTGGTGTTCTACCGCCGAGTTTATCCGCAGAACATTTGACATCAGGGCGACCAGATAGACCGTTCCGCCCGGCTTTTCGACAATGGCCACCGAATTCATATAGTTGAAGCGGTTTCCCATATACTTGCCGCACTTGAACCCGGGCTCCTCCTTGCAACTGTACAGGCTCCCTGACTTGAAATAGACGGCGGACTTCCGCAGGCGCGGCGCCGAGGCGTAGCGTATGCGTTTCTCCGTCATGTAGAGCAGGCGCTTGAGTTCGAGGCTGGACCACGCGTCCACGACCCGGCCCTGTTCGAGACGCATCAGAAAGAAAAGCAGCCCCCGAGGCGAGCCGATGCTGCCGCCGGTGCCGATGCGTTTTTTCCCGTATCTCGTAAAAAAACTACCCAAACTCCAGTCTCTCTCTGCGATGCCAATATCCCGCAAAGGCTGGTTTACCACTGACAGCGCCAACCGCCGCAGCTCTGCTTTGGGCGTTTCATCAAAAAAACGATCCTCTTCCTCCACGGACGGCGGGTAATCGCTGCCGAATTTTCGCATGAGCATCACTTCTTTCCAAACCGTACTCGCCGCTGCATTCGAGCTGGCGGACAGCATGTGATCCAGCCATTCGTACAACGAAAAGGTATCCCCTTCGCGAATTGGACGGAACGCGACTGAACTGTCCGCGGGGTTGTAGAGGGGCACGCCGTGGTGATCGACGCGAATCCAGGCGCCGGCGGTCACGAGGCGGTCGCGCAGCAGGCGGATTCGATGAGAAACGGAATCGGGGAAAAGGGATTTGAGTTCGGTGAACAACCCGGCAGCGATTGCGATTTTGCCGACACTGCCGGGCTGATATTGCCGCTGCGCTTTTTGCGAAGCAAATCGAATCGGGCGCCCCGGGGTTATGTCCAAAATCGCCACCGAGTAACTTGCGTGTCGATTCGACAACAGCTTTTTCAGGCGTGTTTCAAGCTCCACGTCCGCGGCAGGCAGGGCGTTCAGCGTTTCCGCCGGGGTTTGGATGAGGTGCAAGCCGACCTCTGCCAGCAACTTGCGTCCGCCCGGCACGGGCACGGAGCCGCGCAGGGAGCCGTCAAGCCGCAGCCGCAAGCGTTCGAGGCGACGAATGCCCGTCACCTTGTAGCCGTCTACCGGGTAGGGGGACGTTGCCAGCAACAACAGCAGTGGCAGCCCTCCCAAAAACATCCTGCCCGCACGACGCCGTATCGCCATTCTGTGGCCGCCAGGTTTCATTCGAGCTTTTCTGAAAGAAACACCGAGGCTTTGGCGGCCAGCGGTTTGTCCAGAGAGGCGAGGTACACGGAGCTGTTGGCGCTCTTGTTTTGAACGAACGGGCGGATTTGCAGCAGCCAAATCGAGTCGTTCCAGAATCCGAATTCGACATCGAACGGCCCGCCACCATTGGCCCTGCCCGCGGTGCCGGGCATGAGCGCACGGATTTCCTGCGCCAGCAGGCGCACCTTGTATCGCTCGGACCGGGTCAATATGGGCTCGTTCAGGAAGACAGTTTTTTGCCTGACGCCTCCTGAAAACGGCAGATAATTGTAACTGCTTTCGCGGGCCGGTGACAGCAGGACATCCCGGCCGTCGTGCCTTAACAGATAGGTTTCCGCCATCTGCCCTTCGACGGCGCCCTTTCCCCCCCAGTTCATCGCAACCGTCGCATCTTCGCTCGTCGAAGACAGGGAGGTGGTAATCAGAACGCCTGACTTCTCAACGTTGATGGTGGGGATGATCAGAATGGAAGGAAACGCATTCTCAGGATCCAGAAGATACTCCTGCCGCCACCTCAGGCTGCGATCCGAAAAGGGCGAGGCCCACACGGACTTTATCGCCTGCAGAATTTTGTCCGGGTTTCTGACGTTTGCTACGGTCAAATTCAGACCCGCTCCGGTGAAGTCCTTCAAATCCTCTACGTTGGTATCGCTTCGAATAAACACCGGCAGTTCGCCCATCTGAGCGTGAAACTCCGCAGCGAATCTGCGCTTGAACTCTTCGACAAAGCCCGGGAGAAAATCCATCTTGCCAATCGCCTGCCGCAGGGTTTGCATGCGCTGCAGGAGATGGCCTTCAACAGTCGCCGGGTCGACGCCTCTGTCCCGTTCCTGAGCAGCCAGGTCAAACGTGTTCTGCACATACTGCCAGTACGAAATGCTGTCGCCGGGCATGGTTTGTTCGACATGTCTGCGGAAAAGGCCGAATGGCAGGACCAGGCCGGGTACCACCTTGTCCGGGAAAATGGCCTTCAGTTGGCCGAGATTTGCCGCCTTTGGGCCACAGATACGGCCGGAATCCGCCGCGCGAATCGTGGCAAGACTGTGAATTCGGCTGTCCTGCAACTGCACGTTTGCGATCGGCACCTCAATCTTTCCGCGGCGTCTGTTCTCGCGTTGCGTGAGCGACTTCTCCTCGGCCGTCAGCTCCGACACCAGCTTCATGACCACGCTTCCCCGGGGAGAAACCGCGTAAAGAATACGGCGTCCCTGGTATTTCGACAATTCTTCCAGCGCTTCCTGCGAGAGAATAGCATTCGGAATTCCAAGGTTTCTGGCGAGAAGTTGAACATGCGAGACCAGATTGCCTTCGGAAACGGTCGCGATGCCCGCGACAGGCTTCATATCGGATGGTGGCTGCAGCAGCACGTAGATTCTATCGGAAAGCAACTGAACATCCTGCGCCGCTCCGCGAATCACTTCAAGTTTGCCCACGGCCAATCCGGGATTCAAGCCCCGAAAGTCATTCTCGTGGCGCAAGTCGAGTATGTGGTTCGACAAGCCTGCTTTCTGGTAGGAGAGGCGGGTCAGACGGGCGCATACATCTCCGAACTGCAGCAAGACAGAGGCGCGAATCTCATTGTCGATGAACCCGTCAGCGAGCGGCTCGAAGCCGGCGAACAGGTTCACGACGGGTTGGTAAACAGAGCGAAACATGCCCGCGCCCCACTGCACCGACGCGGCCGCGAGCTGCGCCCTTTCGAGAAAGTCGCTCACCGGAAGCGTGTTCGTTACGTTCGCGACCAGGAAGTTGGGTTCGAGCTGCTCCCACTCCCAAACCTCAAAATAGCCACAGCCCGCCGATGCCTTGGCGAGGGCAAACGCCTTGTCCAGGAGATCTCCGGTTGAAGTTGGCTGCCAGTTGCCGATTTGCCGGAAAAGAATCGATTCCGCTTGCGTCGAGAGTTCGAGCAGACGCAGACGCAGCGCGGGTGAAGGCGCAGCGAAGATATTCCTGCGGATTGCCCACAAGAGGTTGGCCAGCCGCCAGGAGCGTATCCGCGCCACCTGCCGGCTCTCCTGCGTTTCCACGTCTGCCTCCCTGAGCAGCGCCCGAAGCAAGGTCCCGACGGGCGTTGCGGCCGGAAAGAGGGTCATGTATCGTTTTAGATCGTTCATTTGGCCGGGCGCGTAGGCGGCCTCGAGCTGCTCTTGCAGGCGTTGCAACTTGCCGTCAACCGCCGGCGGGATCCGGCCGGCAAACTTTTGTCTGAATTCACCGACTCGAATGAGGTCGTCTTCATCGGGGCTCGAATGAATTTTGATGCGTATTTTGCTGAAAACCGGCAAAGAGTCGTCGATGGCCTGCGCGAGCGCCCGAATTTCATCGCCTCGTGCGGGATCTGTGCCATGCGGAAGGTGGCGAACGCTCTGGCGCACCAGAAAAAATTGGCGGCGCAGCAGGCTATCCTGCGAGCACAACCAGGTCAAGAAATGTTCTCCCCACGCCGCCTCATCCTCCGCCTGCAACGCGCCGCGGTAATAGCGCGCGCGGCGCATGATCCACCCGTCGTCTATAGATTGCAGGTAGCGTTCCAGGACATACTGTTTCAGCCGGGAATTTTGAGTGGCGTCGTCTAGAAAAGCCTCCGGAGGTGTACCGGCCAGGATTTGTCCCAGGTAAATGCCGCGGTTCCGGCGCAGTTTTTCGACTATCTTCCGGGGAAGCGCGTGTTGAATGCCTCCGGGCGCGGAGCACCGCTCTTTTGGCGGCAACACCGAGCCATCGGGGCAAAACCAACGAATGCTTTCGTAGGGTCCCCGCGGGTTAGATTTGAAAGCCTGCACCAGAGCCGTGACCTCGGCGTCGGAGATGGTTTGTTTGTGACCGGCGGCAGCAGGGTGCGCCAAAAACAAGACGGCCACAATGTACGAGGTAAAAGCGACGTTCTTAAGCATTCTCTCCTGCTTTGTCAAACGATGAAAGGAGCGCGCTCCGGCAGATGCATATCCCGAACGGCATTCGCAGATAGAAAACAAAAGCAGGCCAGTGCATATTTCGTCAACCTTGGCTGGCTGAGCGAAGGAAGGGAGATGGCTCGGCGTCCGCGCGCCGCCGGACACCTGCTTTGGCGTTACTCAGGCGCGACTTCAATGCCCAGCATGGTCACGTCGTCCCAGTGGTGCCTCTTCTTGCTGTACTTCTTCGCCATCACCTTCAGCCGCGACATGATGACGCTCATCGGGCGATTGGTCAGCGTTTGCAGGGACTCCATCATTTGGCTGTCGAAGCGCTCATTGTCTTTTCCCTCCACTTCGCTAAGCCCGTCGGTGTAGAGCAGGAGTTTATCGCCGGGCTGCAATTGAAACACCAACTCATCGCCGGGCACGAATGTCGATTCGTCGGCGATGCCGAGCAGCAGCCCGTTGGCCGGCAGCGGTTTTACTTCAGCCGTTTGACTGTTGAGCAGGTATGGGTGTGGAATGCCGCCGTTTGCCAGCCGGCATTCGCGGGTCCGGGTGTCGATAACGAGCACGAGCCCGGCGGCGTACAGATGTTTGGGCAGGATGCGGAAGAGCAGCTTGTTGAGCGCGCAGAGAACTTCCCGCGGCCCTCTGTCCGGGTCATCCCAGTCGCTGAAGACCGATTTCAACAGGACGGTGAGCAACGCCGCCTGCACGCCGTGGCCGGTGACATCGGCGATGAGCACGCCGATCTTGTTTTCCGGCATTTTGATCACGTCATAAAAATCTCCGCCCACCTGCATCGCGGGTTGGTACTGCGCGACAAAATTGAATTTTTTCGAATCCGGAAAGCAGGAGGGCAGCATACTGCGCTGCACGTTCATCGCCAGATTGAGCTCGCCGTGCATTTGCTCGTTGTAGGCCATAAGCCGCTCGCGCTCCCGCAGGGTGTCTTCGATTTCTCTGGATTTGCTCTTGAGTTGTTCGACGAGCGCCGTCTGTTGCAGCGCGTTGCGGATTTGCAGCTTGAGCTGTTCGTTGTCCCAGGGCTTCTCTACATACTGAAATAGATTTACCTGGTTGATCGCCTGGATGGCGCTTTCCTTGTCGCCGTAACCGGTGAGCATGATGCTCGCCATATCCGGGTACAGCTTTTTGACTTCGGTAAGAAACTGCAAGCCATCCATTTCCGGCATGAGAAAATCCGTAATAACAAGATCGACGTGATGCTTGACCAGAAAGTCGAGGGCGGTTTGCGGCGATTGGAAGGTGACGACCTTATAATCCGTTTCCATCCCGAGATAGGCTTCGAGGGTGCTCGTAACCATTTCTTCGTCGTCCAGGATCAGGATTACGAACTGTGACCTTTGTGGCATAGCGGTGGCCTGCTGGTTTACCAGAACAGATTTGGAGAAAATGGAAAAACAGGTTTCTTACAGAGAAAAGCAAAACACGTGTGGAACTGTACGAAATTAAGCATTGCCGGCAGCAGAAGCAAGTGAATTCTGACGC